>JBARSW010000001.1:0-11866 GCA_049644925.1 Chitinophagaceae bacterium
GTATAGGGCCATATCTGCTTCCTTACACTTCAGATGCTGGTGGTGCAACAAATCAGATAGAAGCTATTTATAATGTTCAAAAAATATTAATTACCCGTAAAACTTTCGGTAGCTGCCGTTTCTCAGCCGGAGATCCTGGAACAGC
Organism: Chitinophagaceae bacterium; assembly: GCA_049644925.1. GTDB lineage: Bacteria > Bacteroidota > Bacteroidia > Chitinophagales > Chitinophagaceae > JJ008. The sequence goes on from JBARSW010000001.1 coordinate 146, forward strand.
ACCGGTGTTGATTAACTTACCACAGTCATTGGAGTATCGTTATGTTTTAATTCCAGGTGTTGTAGCTGGCGGCCGAAATGTAAACGGATCTGAGCCAACTATTACTTCAGGACCTGCAGCTGGATATACCGCATCACAATTAAAAGCAATGTCTTATCAGCAGGTATGTTCTTTGTTGAATATTCCTCAATAATCGCTTAGAATAATATTTTCAAAAACCATCCCCAAATAACGGGATGGTTTTTTGTTTTTTGTCACTATCGTTTCTGCATTAATTTGCATTATTAAATTTTCCTGTAATGAGATTATATCTTTTTCCTTTTGCTGTCATATTTCTTTCCACGGTAATTATTGCACAGCCCCGGATAATTTCTGGTCCAATGCTTGGCCCTGTTGAATTAAGAGATGCCAAAGTGTGGGTGGAAGTTTCGCCGGAAGTAAAAACAGTTTCACTACTCTATAACAAAAAAGGTGAAACAAAAAATAAAACTGTTTTATACAAAAACGAATTGGGAAGGGAATTTAATCCACTGACATTTACAATAGGTGGACTTGATTTTAATACAACTTATCAATACAAATTTTTGATTAACGGAAAATCAGCTACACAAAGCGGAGAGTTTACCACCAAAGACCTATGGCAATGGCGAAAACCAGTACCTGATTTTAGTTTCCTGATCGGTTCCTGTGCATATTTTAATGAACCTGTTTATGACCGTCCTGGAAAACCTTATGGTGGCGATTCTTCTATTTTTGAACCAATGGCAAAAGAGAAAGCAGCATTTATGCTTTGGCTGGGTGATGCCTGGTATACCCGTGAAGTGGATTATTTCAGTGAATGGGGATTATGGTACAGGGCCAGCCACGACAGGGCAGTACCGGTGATGCAAAACTTTTTAAAATCAATGCCACAGTTTGCCATTTGGGATGATCATGATTATGGCCCTAATAATTTTGGCACTAATTATATCCTGAAAGAAGCAAGCCGGACAATTTTCAATAAATATTTCTGTAACCCTTCCTCCGGTGAAAATGGACAGGGAATTTACACAATGACAAGCTGGGGTGATGCGGATATTTTTATGACAGATGGCCGTTGGTGGCGAAGTGCAGATGATATGAAAGACTCTATTGATGGGAAACCTGATTTGAATAAGCAAATGTTAGGCAAACAACAAATGGACTGGTTGAAGAATTCATTATTATACAGTAGTGCAACTTTTAAAATTATCAGTGTGGGGAGCCAGGTATTGAATCCTGTTTCTTCCTATGAAACCTGGTGGAAATTTTCCACTGAGTACAATGAATTGATGAATTTTTTAAAGGACAACAAAATTAATGGAGTTGTTTTTCTTACCGGAGACAGACATCATAGTGAAATTATTAAAGTAGAAAGGCCAGGAACTTATCCTTTGTTTGATATTACTGTATCACCTCTCACATCAGGTACCCATTCATTTGGCGGAGCCGAAAAAAATAATCCATACAGGGTGATTGGTATTGATGAAAAACAGAATTATGCTAAAATTTCTATGACTGGAAAAAGAAATGAACGAAAACTAACCGTGCAGTTTTTTGATGTTAAAGGAAAAGGTTTGGGAGACTGGAATGTCTCTGAAAGAGAATTAAAAACGCCATAATATTTATTTACATGACTATTTATTTTGGTTACGAAAAAAGAAAAGTATTACAGGCATTACGGTATCATTTTATCAGCCGGCCAGAAATTCGGATTATGATAATACTGGTTAATGTATTTGCAATATTGTCTATTACACTTTATGCACTTAAAAAAATTTCACCGGTTGCGTTCCTGATGGGTTCATTTCTGTGGTTAGTACTTATGATCAGCTTCTGGTATATTTTGCCAGGCCTTGTTTATAAAAGAGCAGTTACGTTCAAACATAATTTCAATATGAGTTTTGATGAAACAGGATTTACACTAGGGCATGAGGGAGGTGGCTCAAAAATATGGCCATGGACGGTATTAAAGTACTATATGGAAAGTCCGCATTTTTTTCATTTATACTTTGATAGCAGGTCTTTTTTCCTAGTACCTAAAGATGGTTGTAAAGATATAGATGAAGTATTTGCGTTAAGACAATTAATAAAAGGTAAAGTAAAACGGGGTTAAAGAAAAAAATTAAACCGGTTATACATTCTATTTTAAACCACAATTGGCTCAAAGTCTTTTTTCCATAACATAATGCGGGATAGTAACTTCAATAAATTCATCACTGGCAATTTTATATCCCATCTTTTCATAAAAGCCGCTTGCATTTTTTCTGGCATGCATGGAGAATATTTTATAGCCTCTGTCCCGGGCAATATTTTCAGCAAATGATAATATCACTCTGCCAATGCCTTTACCCTGTTGATCATTAAGAACAGCCATTTGTCTTAAACGAACCACATCTGCACTTTCTTCTACCAGCATACAACAACCAATAATTTCATCCTCTTCAAAAGCTCCAATGCAGACGTTGTTTTTTTCAGTTTCCAGTTCTTCGTGAGTAAAAGATAAACCCAGTGGTTTACGTAAAACATCATCCCTTAATTTTACCATTTTCAGGTAATCAGGACTTCCATGTTGTAGGATTTTCAATGCCATAACCTTAAGATTAATTCCAGACAGGAACAATTTACAAAGAACTTATAAGACTGCCAACCGTTTGTATTCTTATTTTTTTCAAAGAAAACCCGGATATTTCTGTGCTAACATCTCGTTTTCAGCCATTTGGCAAAAAAAAGGAAAATTGTATGTTTATGATGATGATTAATTCAAAAAGTATATTTTTGCACCCTATAAACTAAAATTTACGAAAATGTCAGACATTGCATTAAGAGTTAAAAAAATCATCGTAGACAAATTGGGCGTTGACGAATCAGAAGTTACCAATGAAGCTTCTTTTACTAATGACCTCGGCGCCGATTCATTAGATACGGTTGAATTGATTATGGAATTCGAAAAGGAATTCAACATTTCTATCCCGGATGAGCAGGCTGAGACCATCACCACTGTTGGTCAGGCAGTAGCTTATCTTGAAGAACATGCTAAATAAAAACACCCCACTTTAGCTGGGAAATAATTTAACCGCCTTCAGACTGACATACAGCGAAGGCGGTTTTTTACTTCATAATGTGTTTCATTAAGTAAGTGTAGTTGTATATTTACAGTCCAAACTAATCATAAATTCAATGGAACTTAAACGAGTTGTTGTTACGGGCATGGGTGCTATTACTCCGTTAGGCAACAATATACAGGATTACTGGGATGGCCTTATCAATGGTGTATCTGGCGCCGATATGATAACTCAGTTTGATGCCACAAAATTTCGGACCAGGTTTGCCTGCGAAGTAAAGGGATTTGACCCTACCCAGTTTTTGGACCGAAAAGAAGCAAGAAAAATTGACCGCTTTACTCAGTTTGCCCTTGTAGTCAGCGATCAGGCAATGACAGATGCCGGGCTTTCAAAAGAAAATATTAATCCAGACAGGGTAGGCGTTGTCTTTGCCAGCGGAATTGGCGGACTTACAACTTTTCAGCATGAGGTTACTGATTTTGCCAAAGGTGATGGGACACCCCGTTTTAATCCATTCTTCATCCCTAAAATGATTTTGGATATTGCCGCCGGCCAAATCAGTATGCGTCACAATTTACGGGGACCCAATTTTGCCGTAGTAAGTGCTTGTGCCAGCAGTACTAATGCTATTATGGATGCATTTAATCTTATCCGGCTCGGAAAATCAGATATTATACTTACCGGCGGTAGTGAAGCTGTTATAAGTGAAGCAGGAGTTGGCGGTTTCAATGCAATGAAAGCGATGAGTGAGAGAAATGATGATCCTAAAACTGCCAGCAGACCTTATGATAAAGACAGGGACGGTTTTGTAATGGGAGAAGCATGTGGTATCTTGGTTTTGGAAGAGCTGGAACATGCAAAAGCTAGAGGTGCAAGAATTTATTGTGAAGTAGCAGGTTGTGGAGCTACTGCAGATGCTTATCATATCACTGCCCCGCATCCGGATGGGTTAGGGGCAAAGAATGTAATGCTGTCAGCATTAGATGATGCCGGTATGAAACCCGATGAAATTGATTACATCAATACACATGGTACTGCTACACCAATTGGGGATGGAGCAGAAATTAAAGCAATTACTGATGTCTTTGGTGAACATGCATACAAACTGAATATTAGTGCCACCAAATCAATGACAGGCCATTGCCTGGGCGCCGCTGGCGTTATAGAAGCCATTGCCAGCATCAAGGCTGTTATCCATGATATGGTGCCGCCTACTATCAATCATTTTACAGATGATCCATCACTAGATTCCCGGTTGAACTTCACTTTTCATACGTCACAAAAGAGAGAAGTAAGGGCAGCCCTGAGTAATACGTTTGGTTTTGGCGGACATAATGCCTGTGTAATTGTAAAGAAATATAAAGGTTAATTTTCTTACAGAGAAGATAAGCTGGCTGAATGGTTTATTATATCAAAAAGTGAGGGTAGTTGTAAGTTAATTAGGGTTATACCACTATTTCTTTTAATTTTTTCTTCGTAGCTTAACAGCAATGGATTTCTATAAATTCTTTTTTAACAAACAATCTGGTACTTCTTTCAAAAAAGAACTTAAGAATATTCTGGGATTTAAACCCGGGAATATTTCCTTGTATAAAACTGCACTCACACATCGATCTGTCAGAGAAGCTGCTGATGAAAATAATGAACGGTTAGAATACCTCGGTGATGCAGTATTGAGTGCCCTGGTTGCTGATTATTTGTTTAAGCGATATCCCTATAAAGAAGAAGGGTTTCTTACAGAGATGCGCAGCAAAATGGTTAACCGTCAACAGCTCAATGAAATTGCGGTTCGAATGGGGTTAAAAAAAGTAACCTTATTCAACAAAATGGATGGGGCGCTTAAAGTAAGCCAGATTTTTGGCAATACACTGGAAGCATTAGTGGGGGCTATTTATCTTGATCATGGTTATAAGAAAACTGCCAAATGGGTACTTGATTATATTATTTTGCCACATATGTTTATGGATGATCTGGAGATTCTGGAAATAAATCATAAAAATAAATTATACGGGTGGGCAAATAAAAACGGCCGTGTGCTTGAATTTGAAACATTGAATGAAAAATTAGAAAATGGCCGCCGCCTGTTTACAGTAGCCGCTGTACTGGATGGAAAAAATATTTCGGAAGGTAAAGCTTTCAATAAAAAAGATGCCTCACAAATTGCAGCACAGGTAGCAGTTGATAAACTGGGAATAGTGAATTCCGATTCAATAGGCGAAGAAAATGGCTTCCATAATTAGTAATACAGGAGTTATAAATATTCCCAGTAAACAGGAACATATAACTTCCCGCATTTTTTTTCCTTAACCATGCATTGTTTTTTGGGATTACAAATCAGTTTATTTCTTGAGTTTTTAGTAATAATAAATCTGAAATGATGAATAAGCAAAATTCTTTCGCTGTAATTTTTTTTGCTGTTATAGTATTATTGGCCTGTAATGAACCTGTTAAAGGCCCCAATGGTGTTGTATATAAATCTGCAGTTCAATACAACGACTATATAGTTAACCGGCAGACTTTGTTAATGAAAAATGTAGTGGCATTTGGTGAAATTGTTCAGAAAGATCTGGATTCTGCTGGCATAATGCTTACTTCTTTCGAAGAGCAAACTGATAAAATGATATCAGAATTGAAAGGAATGCCTTCTTACAAAAAGGATTCATCATTCCGTGATGCAGCTATCCGTTCTTTCATCTTTTACAAACAGGTATTTTCAAATGATTATAAACGGATTCTTGAAATAGGCAAAGAAGGTACAGGAGGTACTGAAGAAAGTGGCGCAGAAATTGACAGTATTGTAGAAAAAATTACCAGAGAAGAAGAAGATTTTGACAAAGCTTTTCATAATGCCCAGAAAGATTTTGCCGACAAAAACAAAATGAAACTCATAGACAACAGTGTACAGAAAGAAATTAATAAAATGAATGAAAAGTAACAGGGATTACTTTTTTTCCATACATAATTCAATCAGCACCCCGTTGGTATGTTTTGGGTGAAGAAAGCAAACCAGTTTATTGTCTGCTCCCTGTTTGGGTTTTTCATTCAGTAAAACAAAGCCTTCGTTTTTCAGCCTTTCCATTTCTGATTCAATATCCAACACGTCAAAAGCAATATGATGCAGTCCGCTCCCTTTTTTTTCAATAAATTTTGCAATTACACCATCAGGGTCTGTACTCTCTAAAAGCTCTATTTTAGATTCACCTTTTTTGAAAAAAGCAGTATTGACCTTCTCAGTTTCAACCGTTTCGGTCTTATAACAGGGGCTATTCAGCAGTTTTTCAAACAGTGGAATGGACTCTTCAAGGCTTTTTACGGCAATACCGATGTGTTCAATTTTTTGCATACTAAATGCTTTAATATCAAGACTTTCGATTTTGGAAAAATCGCTTTACAATGCGAAATTACCCCTTTCTTTTAGAACCTTTTGGGCTAATTTTGTGTTTATTGAAGCGAACAACGATAAAAAAATTATGCTGAAATTTCCTATCTATCTAGACCATAATGCTACTACACCCTGCGACCCCAGGGTTGTAGATGCAATGATTCCTTATTTTACCAATAATTTCGGTAATGCGGCCAGTCGTAACCATCCCTTTGGCTGGCAGGCAGAAGAAGCTGTAGACTATGCCCGGGAGCAGGTGGCTAAACTGATTGGCGCCGATCCTAAAGAGATCATTTTCACTTCTGGAGCAACAGAAGGTGATAATCTTGCCATCAAGGGTGTGTTTGAAATGTATGCAAACAAGGGAAATCACATTATTACCTGCAATATAGAGCATAAGGCAGTGCTTGATACCTGCAAGCATGTAGAAAAAGAGGGGGGAGAAGTTATTTATTTAAAAGTGAAAGAAAATGGATTGATAGACCTGCAAGAGCTTGAAGCAGCAATCAAACCTACTACTATTCTGATAGCAATAATGTACGCCAATAACGAAATTGGTACCATCAATCCTATAAAAGAGATAAGTGCCATTGCCCGAAAGCATGGGGTGCTTTTATTTTCAGATGCGGTGCAGGCAGTTGGAAAAATACCTGTTGATGTAAATAAAGACGGCATTGATCTTATGGCTTTTACAGCACATAAAATGTATGGACCAAAGGGTGTAGGTGCATTGTATGTAAGAAGAAAAAATCCACGGGTAAAAGTTACAGCCCAAATGGATGGTGGCGGACATGAAAGAGGAATGCGAAGCGGTACCCTGAATGTTCCGGGCATTGTGGGTTTTGGTAAGGCCTGTGAGATATGTTTGAATGAAATGGAAGAAGAAACCAAAAGAGTTAGCAAACTGCGGGATAAACTGCAAGCAGAACTTTTAAAAGTAGATGAATCATACCTGAACGGCGATAAAGAATATAAGTTGCCGCATGTTACTAATATCTCATTCAAATATGTGGAAGGGGAAGGTTTGTTGATGGGTTTTAATAAAAATATTGCCTTATCATCCGGCTCGGCATGTACTTCTGCTTCGCTGGAACCCTCTTATGTTTTAAAAGCATTGGGACTTGGTGATGACCTTGCACACAGTTCTCTCCGGTTTGGCTTAGGGCGATTCACTACTGAAGATGAAGTAGATTATACCATTGAGCAAGTGACAAACACGGTGAATAAACTTAGAGACATGAGTCCTTTGTGGGAAATGTTTAAAGAAGGTATTGATATGAATAGTATTGAATGGGCACACCACTAAGGCCCAAGAACCCCAAAAGATGCTAAAAAAAACACTTTAAACCTTAAACTTATAAACTATCAAACATGGCATATTCAGAAAAAGTAATAGATCATTACCAGAACCCTAAAAACGTAGGTACGCTGGATAAAAGCAAAAATAATGTAGGTACCGGCCTGGTCGGTGCTCCGGAATGCGGTGATGTAATGAGACTGCAGATTGAAGTGGACGAAGCAACCGGTATTATTAAAGATGCTAAATTCAAAACCTTTGGTTGCGGTTCTGCCATTGCTTCTTCATCCCTGGCCACAGAGTGGTTAAAAGGAAAATCTGTAGATGAAGCAGTAACGATTGACAATATGACTATTGTAGAAGAACTGAACCTTCCTCCGGTAAAAATTCACTGCTCTGTATTGGCTGAAGATGCTATAAAAGCAGCAATCAATGATTATCGCCAAAAAAATGGTCTCGAAGAGTTGAAGTTTGATGAAAGTGTAATTCATTAAATCTTCCGAAAGTAGGCTTGTGGGCCTTGGATTAAAAAGATTTTAAAGATGGAAAATGAAAGTAATGTAGTTGCTGAAATCCAAAACCCTCCTACGGTGGGCAGTGAGCCGGCAATCTATGTAAGCGACAAAGCCAAAGCAAAGGTACAGCAACTGCTTGCCGATGCCGGTGTGGCGGACGACTCTTCTTATTTTTTGCGGGTTGGTGTGGTAGGTGGTGGTTGTTCTGGCCTTAGTTATAAACTGGATTTTGATAACGAACAAAAGCCCATGGACCAGGTATTTGAAGATAACGGGGTAAAAGTAGTAACCGACCTGAAAAGTTTTTTATACCTGGTTAATACCACCCTGGATTTTTCTGATGGGCTGAATGGTAAAGGTTTTTATTTCAGTAATCCCAATGCCAGCAGAACATGTGGATGTGGAGAAAGTTTTGCAGTATAGAATTTTAAATATTCAACAATATTAATTATCCCTCTAACGAGGGATTTTTTTGCAGATATAACATAAGTTAAGAGCTGAAATATAGATGCTTTAGCTTATTTTGCATCATTGCCCATGCCTATGTGGTCTGTTTGTAAAAAAGAACTCCGACAATTTTTCAGTAGCCTTACTGGTTACATTGCTATTATTGTTTTCCTTTTAGTTAATGGCTTAGTTCTCTTTGTTTTCGATGATAATATCTTCGACTTTGGTTATGCCACTCTCGATCGTTTTTTTCAGTTGGCCCCTTGGATTCTTTTATTACTTATTCCTGCTATAACCATGCGCAGCTTTGCCGAAGAGTTTAAGACCGGCACTTACGAAATATTGCAAACCCGTCCACTTACCCGTTGGCAGATTATTGGTGGTAAATACCTGGGGAGTTTAATTGTTGTTCTTATTGCCTTGTTGCCTACGATTGTTTATATTTTTTCAATACAGCGTCTGTCCGCCAATCAGGGCATTGATATGGGTGCCACCATTGGGTCTTATATTGGTTTATTTTTTTTAGCGGCTGTATTTACTGCTATCAGTATTTGCTGCAGCAGTTTTACTAATAATGCAGTTGTAGCTTTTATTATTAGTTTAATTGGTTGTGCATTATTGTATTATGGCTTCAGTGCCATAAGCCGCATGCCGGCATTGGCCAATGGTGCTGATTATTATATTGAGATGATTGGTATTGATTTTCATTACCGCTCAATCAGCCGCGGATTGATTGATACCCGGGACATTATTTATTTTATCAGTGTGATATTTCTTTTTTTTACTATTACTGACCGTAATCTTTTGAAGAAATAACATGAAAAAAATGATTGAAAAAATAGTTGCTTCAAAATTCTGGTGGTTGATACTGCTTGTTTTTTTGGTGACTGTCAATTTTCTTGGTGCTGCTTTTCATGCCCGTATAGATCTGACCAAAGAAAAGAGATATACGCTTAGTAAGGTGACAAAAGACTTACTGAAAAATCTGGATGATGAAGTGCAGATTGATGTGTTTTTGAAAGGAGAGTTTCCTGCCGGTTTCAGAAAACTGGCAAATACAACCGAAGAATTTTTACGATTAATGAAGGACCGTAATGGCGCTGAAATTCAATACCGGTATATTTCGCCGCAGGATGAAATGACCGGGACGAATAAGTCTTATGGAGATTCTCTTGTTAGCCTGGGTGCAATACCTATTAATCTAACGGTGCAAAAAAAAGCTGGGGAGAGTAGCAATATCATTTTCCCTGTTGCGCTGATGAGTTACAAAGGCAATCAATCTCTTGTTAATCTTTATACGGGTGCAAACGGAAGAATTTCTCAGGATGAAATTAACAGCGCTGAAGCAATGATGGAATACCAGTTTGCAAAAACACTGGATGGGTTGATGAATACAGAAAAACCACATGTTGCCTACTCAGTTGGTAATGGTGAACCCACAGATGCACATACTTACGGCATTCAGGCTGCATTAAGCAAAGATTATAAATTGGGAATTTTTGATTTAAATAAACACAGCCAAATTTCCACAGATGCAAATGATCCCACCCGGATTGATGTTTTTATCAGCGTAAAACCAACAATACAGTTTACCGAAGAGGAGAAACTAAAGCTTGATCAGTTTGTAATGCGGGGAGGGAAAGTGTTGCTCTTTATTGATAACCTGATAGCTGAACAGGACAGCCTACGGTTTGATAAGGAAACAATTGCGTTTGACAGAAATCTTAATCTCACAGATCTTTTGTTTAAATATGGACTTCGCATTAATACAGATCTGGTAATGGACCTGCAGTGTGATTTCATGCCTTTTGTAGTAGGAGGAAATGCCGACAATCCCCAATTCGAATTTCTAAAATGGAATTATTATCCTTTGTTTGAATCGAAGGGCAATCATACGATTAATAAAAACACAGGATTAATTGCCGGACGTTTTACTAATTCAATAGATACAATAGCAGCAGCAGGGATTAAAAAAACTATTTTACTTTCTTCATCAGCTAATTCAAGAACTATCAGCACACCTGCGCTGATTAGTATCAATGAAAATAAAAATGTTCCGGAAGATATCAAGTTTAATAAAAAGGAAATACCCGTTGCCATGTTGCTGGAAGGAAAGTTCAGTTCACTTTTCAGGAACAGGATGTCAAAATCTCTGTTAGATACCCTGGCTGCAGCAGGAGTTCCCTATATGGACAGGGGAGAGGCTGACAGTAAGATTATTGTAGTGGCTGATGGTGATATAGTACTTAATGATATGTCTCCTAAAGAAGGTCCGCTGCCAATGGGTATGAATTTTTTTACATTGGGTTCACAATATGAATACCAGTTTGCAAACAGGGACTTTTTATTAAACAGTCTTGAATACCTTGTTAACAAACCAGGAATAATTGAAACAAGGAATAAAGACATTGTTCTTCGTTTACTGGATGCTCAAAAAGTAAAAGCACAAAAATCCACCTGGCAGATTATAAATATTGCTTTACCGGTTTTACTGATTATTCTTTTTGGATGGGTGTACCAGCAACTGAGGAAGCAACGATATAAGGGTAGTAGTTAAATCACTATTTGTGAATGTAATAAAGTGGGTTGAAATTACTTTATTTTCAAACACAATCTTAACAAATAACATAACACAATGGATACCCATGAATTGATTATTAAAACAAAAAAAAGAATCTGGCGCAAGTGGTCACTGGCTGTCAAAATTTTTCCAATTGTATTATTAATTTCAATTTTAAAATATCTCTCACATAATTATGGATTTGAAGTGATGGAACTCAATGCACTTTTTTCATCACTGATTGCAGGTACAATTTTTTTGATTGGGTTTTTAATAAGCGGAGTGCTCACAGATTATAAAGAAAGTGAAAAGATACCCAGTGAGATGTCGGGTATTTTAAAATCGTTATTTGATGACACATTAACTATCCAAGGGAGTAAAAAGACAGAATCCGCATTTCGTTTCCTCAAATTTCAACAGGAGTTTAATGTTTCACT
>JBARSW010000002.1:0-22800 GCA_049644925.1 Chitinophagaceae bacterium
TATCAGTTTGGATTGATGGGTATTGTTCATAAATGGTATAAAGTTCACTGATCTGCATAAAGGCAAAAATAACCCTTCGTTTAATCCGGGGGACAACCATACAAAAAAAACCCTCCAAAGGGGAGGGCTTTAAAATTTTATTTAAAACTGATTAGCGTTTTTGTCTGCGGGTTTTGTAATGCTGCCCGGTTTTACGGCCATTACCTTCAGGGCTGCCCATACGGTTCATGGCACAACGAAATCCAAGTGTACTCATTGCCTGATCTTCTTCTAAATAACGACGGCTACCCGGTGTAAGCCAATAGGCACGGTCATTCCAGCTACCGCCTTTATATACTTTTGATTTTTCAGGATGAATAAGGGTTGTAGTACCATACCCATATTGAGACTGAGAAAGTGAGTCGCCATCAAGGAAGTCAATTACATTACCTCTTTGATAGTTTCTGCGATTCCTGCTTTCTTCATCTGTTACATCTACCATTTTCACTTTACCAGTACTGTCTTTTTCATACCTGGTAGCAGGGTCAAGGGTAGTAGAATCGGCTACATATAATTTTTGAAATTTATTACCACGGAAAGGTGCTGGCTGATCATCAAAGTCAAGCGATGAAAGAGGACGATAAGAATCTTCCACCCACTCACTAACATTGCCGGCCATATTGTAAACGCCAAATCCGTTCGGGAAGAAAGAGTTAACCGGGGCAGTGTAAAAGGCACGGTCATTCAAACCTCCGGCCACACCAGCATTGTCACCTGAACCTCTTTTAAAGTTGGCTAAAAAAGTACCTTGCCAGCTTCCACGGCGGGTGTCACGAAGTCCGTTTACATTTTGTGCCCAGGGATACAATTGTTTATTAGAGGCCAATTCTTCCCCTCTTTTACCTTCTTTGGTTGAAGGTCTTGGGTTTTGATAAATTAAACCATATGCTGCATATTCCCATTCTGCTTCGAAAGGCAAACGGTAATCAGGTAATAAAGCACCAGTCTCCATCGTGGCAACCGTCTGTTTAGGTTGTCCTTTAGGTGTTTTCATTTTACCCGGAGGTGCAGTATAAAGGCCTAATTGGTAGGCTTTGGTATTAAAATTATTATCACCTTGTTGAGCACCAGGTTTTAAATTTGATTTGTTGATATAACCTTTTTTAACCAGTTCTCCTTCGTTTACACGGTCAGTTCTCCAGGCGCAAAAATCTTTGGCTTGTTTCCAGGAAACACCTACAACAGGATAGTCGTTGAAGCCCGGATGACGCAAATAGAATTCAACCATAGGCTCATTATAACTTAACTCGCTTCTCCAGCATAAAGTATCTGGAAGAGCCGCTTCAAGGATTTTTACATTTGCCGGGTCTGAAGCATCAAAAACTTTGTTCAGCCAGTGCAGGTATTCACGGTAGTGAACATTGGCTACTTCTGTTCTGTCAATATAGAAAGATGGAACAGATACACGACGTGGGATATTATTCCAGTCACCCATTACATCTTCTTCTGTTTGCCCCATCGTGAAGGTTCCACCCTGTACAAAGACTAAACCAGGCCCGAGGCCTTGTTCTTTTGATTTAGAAACAGTGTAACCACCCTGATTTTTATCATTGTAGTTCCAGCCGGTAACATCCGACTTCGCTTGTTTTTTCTTGAAAATGCTACCATTCTTGCAAGAAGCAAGAAGTAGAACACAGGATACCAGGATTGTTAAGTTTCTCATTGTTTTTTGAATAAACCTATGAATTGGAATATTTTTAACGCCGGATGAGGTAAAAATATTGCATTTGTAAAAATTTTTACATGCCGGGTTTGCGAATATAGGCACTTTCGTGAAATATGAATAAGCAGTAATACTTATTTTTCAAAGGGTAAATTTACTCAAACCTATGATTTACAATCTAAAACGAAAAAATAAGAAACACCACCCGTTTTAACTTTTTTTGTTTACCTGAACAGTGTTTTTTCTGGGTAATTTTAATTGAATAATGAAATGCCTTTATTTATGGTTTAAGTGGCAAAAATATTAACCTGAATTAATGAATCTATACCGATTTTTATTTGTGATTGGAAGTGTGTTGGCAACCGGTTTTTCTTCACTGGCTCAGCGAAATTATGCACCAAATTCGGTGCTGGCATCCGGAAGTTGGTATAAGATTAGTATTGCAGCAACGGGGATCTATAAAATAGATGTGCCTTTTCTTAATAACCTTGGTATTAATACCTCTGCTCTGGCTTCGGCTTCTGTCCGTTTGTTTGGTAATGGAGGTGGTATGCTCTCTGAAGCAAATAATGGTCAGTGGACAGATAATCTGGTGGAGAATTCTATACAGGTAAATGATGGGGGAGATGGGGTGATTAACGGATCAGATTATATCCTTTTTTATGCAAATGGACCCGATGAGTGGTTGCCGGACCAGGCTAATCTCCGGTTTACTCACCGGAAAAACATTTATAATGATAAATCCTATTATTTTTTAAATATTGGAGGTAACGGGAAACGTATTGTTGCAGCACCGGTTGTTTCTTCGCCGAATATCACCGTAAATATTTTTTCTGAAAGATATTTTCATGAACTGGACACTATAAACTTTTTCGCCAGCGGAAAAGAATGGTTTGGGGAAGAATTGTCTGCATTGCCCGGAAGATCGTTGATAAGGACTTTTAATTTTTCTATCCCCGGCTTATTGAGTAATACCCCATTATTATTAAATACGAATTGTGTGGCTAGGTCTGTCGGGGTTAGCAGCAAATTTGATATTAAAATTAACGAACAGGCTGCAGGTCAACTAACGGTGGGCCCGGTAGGAGGTGGGGCATATGATTTAATCGTTCAACAATCAACCGGGTTATTTACAGGAAATACGGCACAGAATAATTCCATATCCTTTAATTATACTCCAGGTAGCTTCAATTCACAAGGTTGGATTAACTGGTTTGAAGTTTTTACCAGAAGGGCTCTTTCACTTACCGGAAATGACCAGCTATTTTTCAGGGATTGGTTAAGTGTAGGGAATAATGTTGCCGAGTTCATCATTAGTGGTGCAACATCGGGTACCCAGGTTTGGGATATCACCATTCCTCAAAGTCCTAAACTGATGCAGGGTATTTTAGTTAATAATGAATTTCGATTTAATAATAGTTGTGCGCAACTGAAAGAATATGCTGCTTTTAAACCAACGAATTTCTTAACACCTGCAGTAGTTGGGAAAGTTACTAACCAGGATTTACATAATTTATTGCCGGTTGATTATATTATTATAACTCATGCTTCTTTATTGCCGCAGGCACAACGTTTGGCACAGCTTCATCAGCAACAAAATAGTTTAAGAACATTAGTTGTAAGTACGGAGCAAGTGTTTAATGAATTTGCCGGAGGAAGTGCAGACCCGGTGGCTATAAGGGATTTTGTAAAAATGTATCACGATAAGTTTGGAAACACTCCTTCCAATAAATTAAAGTACCTGCTGTTGTTTGGGGATGCTTCTTACGATTATAAAGAAAGAATAAATGGGAATACAAATTATGTTCCGGCATGGCAAACCAGCTCTTCTATTGATCCTTTAACGACTTACGTTTCTGATGATTTTTTTGGATTTCTTGATGATAATGAGGATATCAATTCGGCGCAGATAATTAATATGTTAGATATTGGAATTGGAAGGGTGCCCGCCAGAAATCCGGAAGAAGCCGGAAATTTTGTAGATAAAGTGACTGCCTATTTTAACCCGAAAAGTTTGGGACCCTGGAGAAATAACCTGACGTTTATAGCTGATGACGAAGACAATAATTTGCATTTACAGGATGCTGAATTGATAACAACAACTGCCAATTCAGTTGCCCCTGAATTTAATCAGCAAAAAATTTACCTGGATGCTTTTCGTCAGGAAACCAATGCAGGCGGCAGCATTTATCCACAGGCCAACCAGGAAATTAATAACCAGATTTTGAATGGAACGCTTATTTGGAACTTTAATGGACATGGTGGATATAAAAGACTGGCAGAAGAGACAATACTTGATCAGCAAATTGTAAATAACTGGAATAATAATTTCAGACTACCCTTATTTATTACCGCCACCTGCGATTTTGCCCCCTTCGATAATCCGGATATTAATTCTTTAGGAGAAAACATATTATTAAGACCACGGAATGGGGCTATTGGGTTAATGACTACTACCCGTATTGTTTTTGCTTTCAGCAACCGAATCATGAACAACAATTACCTGCAATTTGCTTTGCAACAGGATGTAAACGGCAAGTATAAAACGCTGGGCGATGCTGTAAAGGATGCAAAAAATTATACATACCAAACGTTCAGCGATATTGCAAATAACAGAAAGTTTACCCTATTGGGTGATCCGGCACTTACATTGGCCTTTCCGGAATTTAAAATAAATATCTCAAAAGTGAATGGAGTGCAGTCCTCTATACCGGATACATTAAGTGCTTCAGAAAAAGTACTAATTGAAGGAGAGGTTACAGATCAAACAGGTGCCCTCTTATCATCGTTTAATGGTAATGTTTATCCGGTTGTTTTTGATAAAATTCAAACCGAATACACCCTGGCAAACGACCCTGGCAGCCAGGTAGCGGGTTATCAAACCCGGAATAACATTTTGTTTAAAGGAAAATCATCGGTCATTAATGGAAAATTTTCATTTGCTTTCACTGTTCCCAGAGACATTAATTATCAGTTTGGAAATGGTAAATTAAGCCTGTATGCAGAGAATGGTGGAAAAGATGCGAAAGGGGTATTCACAAATTATATTGTTGGTGGAGCAGGTATCAATAATAGTGGAGATAATCTGGGGCCTCAACTAAAAGCATTTCTTAATGATGAATTATTTGTAAATGGAGGGATTACCAATCAGCAACCAATTCTTTTGGTTAAGCTTACTGATTCATCTGGTATTAATACGGTAGGTACAGGAATCGGGCATGATATTGTAGCTACTTTGGACAACGATAATCATAAATACTTTGTTTTAAATGATTTTTTCCAGGGCGAATTAAACAGTTACCAGCAGGGATTTATAAGGTTTCAATTGCCTGTTATAGAACCAGGTCCACATGTAATTAAAATCAAAGCCTGGGATGTTCTCAATAATTCCTCGGAAGCTATCTTAGAGTTTACTGTTGTAAAAGACGGAGAATTAGAATTGAATCATGTTTTAAATTACCCCAATCCTTTTACTACAAATACCAGTTTTTGGTTTGAACATAATAAACCGGGGATACCATTGCAAGTTCAATTACAGGTAATGACTATAACCGGAAAAGTAATAAAAACATTTAGCAGAGAAATCATTACCCCGGGAAATCGTTCGGAAGAATTAAGCTGGGATGGAAAAGATGATTTTGGAGATAAACCGGGAAGGGGGATATATCTTTATAAACTAAAAGTGGTGGCGCCGGATAAGAGCAAAAAGGTAATAATTGGGAAAATGGTGATGTTTTAAATCGGCATGATAAAAATCACCTTATTTCTGATTTTATTGTCGAATTTAATATATAAATTAGCGCCAACTTGATTTTTAGTTGAACATTGACTTTTTTGAAGAAAAAATAAATTTTAACAATAAAATCAAATAAAAAGCGTTTTTCCTGAAATTTGCATCATAAACATGGCTGAGATTAAATTGTCTTTTCAATTCTTAAACTAAAAGATTCCTTTTTTATTTAAGATATTTTTTTCTATTTTAGACTTGTATTTAATCAAAAGCTCTATATTTACACCATTATTAAAAACTTTCTAATGAGACCAACTGCTTTAAAACTAACTGCCGGACTCCTGCTCTTTTGTGGTTTATCTTCAACTGTAAAAGCCCAGGTTGATCCAATCAACGTTGTAACAACTGCTGTTCCTTTTTTGCGTATTTCACCCGATGCCCGTTCTGGCGGTATGGGAGAACTTGGTGTTGCCACTTCTCCTGACCAATATGCAGGCTTATGGAATATGGGTAAAGTTGCATTTAACCAATCAAGTGGCATTGCAGCTACTTACACTCCATGGTTAAAAGACCTGGTAAATGATGTTTATCTTCTTTCACTTTCTGGTCACTATAAGTTTGACGAAAATCAGGCTATCAGTGCATCAGTACGTTATTTTAGCCTTGGTAATATTACATTTACCGACAACCTCGGAAATGATTTTGGTAATTTCCGCCCCCGTGAGTTCGGTGTTGATATAGGTTATTCCCGTCGTCTGAATGCCAAGAACGGTGTAGGTATTTCTTTGAAGTATATTAATTCAAATCTTGCTGGCGGTACCACTGTAGGTAGCACAACTTATAAAGCTGGAAATGCTGTTGCAGCTGATTTGGGTTGGTATAATGATAGCAAAAGCCAGGCTGGAAGCGGTTGGCAGTGGGGAGTTGTTTTACAAAACCTCGGATCAAAAATTTCTTATACTGACAATGCAGACGCAAAAGATTTTATTCCTGCTAATTTAGGTCTTGGTACTAACTATACTAAAAAATTCAATGCTACCAACCAACTATCATTCGGTGTAGAATTGAATAAATTATTAGTGCCTACTCCTCCTGCAGAAGGTGATGCAACTGCATTAGCTAATTACAGAAATAAAGGTGTATTGGGTAGCTGGTTCAGCTCTTTTGGTGATGCTCCTGATGGATTTGCTGAAGAAGTTAAAGAATTTCAGTTAGGTGCTGGTGCTGAATATACATACAATAACCAATTCTCTCTTCGTGCAGGTTATTTCTATGAGAATAAAACAAAAGGTAATCGTCGTTATTTCACTACAGGCTTAGGTCTTAAGTATAATATCTTCGGATTTAACTTTGCTTATTTGATTCCTACTGGAAGTGGTGTAACTCGTAACCCATTATCAAACACTCTTCGTTTCTCTATCCTGTTTGATTTTAGTGGTGGTGCAAAAAAATAATGATTCTTTCTTGAACTAATATTAAAAACGTCCCGGATTTCTGGGACGTTTTTATTTTAATGATATTTGTAAAAATGTATTGGTTATGTCATACAGAATTGGATCCGGTGTTGATTTTCATAAACTTACTGCCGGAAGAAATCTTTGGATAGGCGGGGTAAAGATTCCACATACAAAAGGTTCACTGGGTCATAGCGATGCAGATGTTTTATTACATGCCATCTGCGATGCTATGTTGGGGGCTTTATGCCTGGGTGATATCGGCGTTCATTTTCCAGATACAGATAAAACTTTTAAGGATATTGATAGTAAAATTTTACTGAATAAAACGGCAGCTCTGATAAAAAATGAAGGATATCGTCTTGTAAATATTGACACTACTTTGTGTCTTCAGTTGCCAAAAATTAAACCATATATAGCAGAAATGCAAAACGCTATAGCCTCCGTATTAGGGATATCCTCAAAAGATATTTCAATAAAAGCTACAACTACTGAGGAAATGGGATTTGTAGGCAGGGAGGAAGGACTTATGGCTTATGCCACTGTTTTATTGCAGAAACTAGAAGTTTGACGACCCATCTAATGGATTTCAAATATGCATCCTGCTTATCTTTGCCAGAATGTCATCCATTCAAATCAACGTTATCAACCGTTCGGCAAATCCGTTGCCTGAATATGCTACAGCCGGATCTTCTGGTATGGATATCAGGGCAAATCTTGAAGAACATTTGATTTTAAAACCAATGGAAAGGGTTTTGGTGCCAACCGGGTTGTTTATTGAAATACCCGCCGGTTATGAAGCACAGGTAAGACCCAGAAGCGGTCTGGCAATAAAACAGGGTATTACTTGTCTAAATAGCCCGGGAACAATTGATGCAGATTATCGGGGAGAAATTAAGGTTATTTTAATCAACCTTTCGGGAGAAGAACAAGTCATTCATTCCGGAGACAGGATTGCTCAAATGGTAATCCAGCAAATCAGCAAAGCATCCTGGAATGAAACAGAACAATTGGAGATAACTTCTAGAAATGAGGGTGGTTTTGGCCATACCGGAAAAAAATAAATTTTAAGAATGATCAGATTATTTTACATCGGTTGTATAACTATTGTTTTATTAAATTCCTGCAGTACTGCCAGGAAAGCTCAGACTCCGGTTGTAAAAGATAGCAATGCAGATACGGTAGTAACGGCTTCGTTAAGTAATCCAAAAGACGACTCCATCATATTTATCAGAGGGAATTACAGGCAAATTATTGAAAACAGGATAAAGTTTAATTCATTTTCTGCAAAAATAGATTTAGATATTACTGATGGTGATGGCAGAAAAACAGATGCGAATGCACATGTAAGGATGTTGAAGGACAGTTTAATATGGGTATCTGTTACAGGACCTCTCGGTATTGAAGGGTTGAGAACATTAATTACCCGTGATTCTGTTAAGTTATTGGATAAGCAGAATAAAACTTATAAAACCCGTAGTATTGATTATTTACAGGATATAATAGAACTGCCTGTTGATCTTACCACATTACAGGATCTTATATTGGGAAACCCTGTTTTCCTGGATTCAAATATTCAGTCATACTTTTTGGAAACAGAAAATATCACTTTCGAAAGTATTGGTGAATTCTTTAAAAATATTTTCGCAATTGGGGCGGAGGATAAATTAATCCAATACAGCAGATTGAATGATCTTGATCAGGCTAAAAACAGAACATGCAATCTTGTATATAAAGAATATGAGAATAAGAAGGGAGGAAATTTTTCAACTAAACGTACCATCGATGTCTCCGACAAAAAGAAAATTGCAATTAAAATGAATTTCAAGCAGTATGAATTTAATGAAACGTTAAGTTTCCCCTTTTCTATACCTAAAAGCTATGATCGGGAGTAAAAGTTGAAATTTATTCTGGAAATTGCCGTTTAGTTTTGAGGATTTTTTTCTGTTTATTTATTGAAAAAAGTGTAAATCTAACTATGCCAAAAATATTTTTTTTACCCCTTGTACTATCTTTTATTTCAGGAAGTTTATTGGCTCAGCCTGTTCAGGACAGGTCTCAGCTGGAAAAAGAAAGACAACAGATTCAAAATGAACTGAAAGAAGTGCAGGGCTTATATAACAAAATTAAAGGGCAGACTAAGCAAACGATGGTTTCGCTTAATATGCTAAGTAAAAAGATAAACCTGCAGGAACAATATATTGGTACCATCAATAAAGAAATCAGGTCTATTGATGATGACATTTATCTGAGTAACCTAGAGATATACAGATTGCAAAAACAGTTGGATACATTAAAATCTCAGTATGCTAAAACTGTTGTTTATGCCTATAAGAACAGAAGTAATTATGATTATCTGAATTTCATTTTTTCTGCAAATAGTTTCAATGACGCTATCAGAAGAGTTACCTATTTAAAAAGTTACCGGGCTTACCGGGAAAAGCAGGTATCTACAATAATGGAAACCCAGCAATTAATTACCAAAAGGCAGGAGCAGCAATTAGGAAGGAAGAATCAAAAAGGAGCTGCATTACAGGCACAGACAAAAGAAGTGGAAATACTTGCCGTTCAAAAGAATGAGAAAGCGGCTGTGGTAGCTCAGTTGAAAGGAAAAGAAAAGGATTTGCAGAAACAAATTGCTGAGAAAAAAAGCAGGGATGCCAAACTTAAAAATGCAATTTTTGCCATCATTGAAAGAGAAAGGGTAAAAGCATTGGAAGAAGAAAAGAAACGATTGGCCGCAATAGCAGCTGAAAATAAGAAGAATGCTGTTACTGAAACAAAGCCAAAAACTACCGATCCGGGAACAAATGTAACCACTACAACAGTTGTTAAGAAAGATAAGCCAGCAGCTCCCATTAAAACATATGTTCCTTTAAATGCTAATGAAACGGCCCTGGCAGCAGACTTTAAGTCTAATTTTGGAAGATTACCATGGCCTGTGGACAATGGTGTGGTTTGCAGCAATTTTGGAACAAATAAAATTGAAGGCACTTTGCTTACAGAAGATAACCCGGGCATTACCATCTGCACACCAAGCGTCGGGGTTAGTGTAAAATCTATATTTGATGGAGAAGTGTTGAGTGTGTTTAACCTTGGTGATGGAATGTCTGTAATGATAAAACATGGTAACTACTATACCATTTACAGTAATCTTTCTTCGGCAAGTGTACAAAAAGGAACAACAATAAGGCGTGGGCAGGTAATTGGTAAGGCAGGAGCAGACGAGGATAATAGTGGTGGAAAAATTGATTTTTTGCTGATGCAG
Source organism: Chitinophagaceae bacterium (assembly GCA_049644925.1). Lineage (GTDB taxonomy): Bacteria > Bacteroidota > Bacteroidia > Chitinophagales > Chitinophagaceae > JJ008. The sequence continues at coordinate 10,155 of JBARSW010000002.1, forward strand.
GATAAGCGAAATGTAAATCCTAGGCCCTGGTTAAATCGTTAACAAAGAAATTATATTAAGATAAAGGCTCCGATATTTCGGAGCCTTTTTTTGTTAAAAGAATTTTTCATATAACTTTTCGTATAGAGGTACAATATTGTGAATGTCAAATTTTTTTGCATGCTCGGCAGCTTTTTCTTTAAATGTTTTTAATATCGCATCATCCTTCAAAATTGAAATTGCCTGTTTACTCATTGATTCCACATCACCTACATTGCTCATATAACCTGTCTCGCCAGGGATATTAATTTCTCCAAGGCCACCAGCATTTGTAGAAACAACCGGAACGCCGGCTGCCATTGCTTCTAATGCTGCAAGACCAAAACTTTCATATTCTGACGTAAGTAAAAATAAATCGGCAATGGCAAGAATATCTTCCATTTGCTCTTGTTTACCTACAAAACGGACATCATTGCAAATATCTAATTCCCGACTCAGGTCTTCAGCTGTGCTTCGTTCCGGGCCATCACCAACAAACAATAATTTAGAAGGGATTTCTTTCTGTACTTCGTAAAAGATCTTCACTACGTCCTGTACCCTTTTTAATTTTCTGAAATTGGATGCATGCATAAGAATCCTTTCGCCATTTGGTGCAATTACTTTTTTAAAAGCATCGATTGGTTTCCGGTTAAATCGGGCAACATCTACAAAGTTTACAATCACTTCAATATCTTTTTTAATATCAAAATGACTGTAAGTTTCTTTTTTTAAATTTTCCGAAACCGCAGTTATGGCATCACTTTCATTAATGGAAAAAGTTACTACAGGGGCATACATTTTATCCCTTCCCACTAATGTAATGTCAGTGCCATGAAGTGTAGTGATTACAGGGATGTCTTTACCTTCTTTTTTAAGTATCTGTTTAGCCATAAAAGCAGCAGAAGCATGGGGAATAGCATAATGCACATGAAGCAGATCAAGGTGATGATTTTTTATTACATCCACCATCGTACTGGCCAGGGCTGTTTCGTATGGTGGGTAATCGAACAGGGGATAAGTTGGCACCTGAACTTCATGATAAAATATATTCGGCATGAATTCATTCAGCCGGACCGGTTGTTGATAAGTGATAAAGTGAACGAGGTGACCTTTTTGCGCCAGGGCTTTGCCAAGTTCAGTTGCCAGCACTCCGGAGCCCCCAAAAGTGGGATAGCAAACAATTCCAATTTTCATTTTATATAATATAACTGTTCGAAGTTAACAGTTTTGATGCAGTAAGGTTTACCGTTTATCTTTTTTCTTTTTACTTGTTTTTCAGGATTCGGTTAACTTTAGCAAAAATCAGGTTCATGAGAAAATTATTAATTTTTGCCTTTACAATTTTTTCTTCACTACAGTTTATTCATGCACAGAATGAAGATTCTGTTTTTATAAAACGTATTGCAGATGAGGTGCTGACTAATGGAATGGCTTATGAAAATCTCCGGATTTTGACTAAGAAGATAGGCCCAAGACTAGCCGGTTCATCCGGTATGGTAAAATCGGAACAATGGGGATTGAAATTGATGAAGGAAAGTGGTGCTGATAAGGCCTGGATGCAGGAGTGCCTGGTGCCACATTGGGTACGAGGAGGAAAAGATGAAATGTGGTCTTCACAAATGGTGTCTGCCAATATTCCTAATAAGCCTGATGCAAGATTAGTGAAGAAGTATTTTGATATTATTGCCCTGGGTAATTCATTAGGTAGTGGTAAATCGGGAATTACTGCAGAGGTGATGCAGGTTAATTCTTTTGATGAGCTGGAAAAAAGGAAGGACGAAGTAAAAGGGAAAATTATTTTTTATAATTACAAATTCAATCCCACATTTATCCGCACTTTTCAATCCTATGGCGATGCAGCAAAATACCGGGGTCAGGGTCCATCTGCTGCTGCAAAATATGGAGCTTCAGGAGTTGTTGTGAGAAGTATGAGTCATAGTGCAGATAATCATCCACATACCGGAGCTACAAGATATGATTCGGCTTATGCTAAAATCCCTGCTGCAGCAATCGGGTTAAAAGATGCTGACTGGTTAAATGAGCAATTGAAGAAAGGAAAGTTTAGTATAACATTAAAGACAAATGGATATTTTCTACCCGACACCACTGGTCACAATATTATTGGTGAATTGAAAGGAACAGAATTCCCAGGAGAGATAATTACAGTTGGTGGTCATCTTGATAGCTGGGATAATTGTGAAGGTGCTCATGATGATGGTGCTGGTTGTGTACAGACCATCGAAATATTGAGAACATTTAAAGCACTTGGGTATAAACCAAAAAGAACAATCCGTTTTGTGTTATTTGCTAATGAGGAAAACGGACTAAGAGGTGGAAATAAGTATGCAGAAGAAGCAAAAGCGAAGAATGAAAATCACATACTGGCAATTGAAAGTGATGCTGGTGGATTTACACCCCGTGGGCTTGGATTTAGCGGAAGTGATGCACAATATTTGAAATTTATAGCTTGGAAAGAATTGATAGCTCCATATGGATGCAGTGAATTTGTGAAAGGAGGAGGGGGTGCTGATATTGGTCCTTTAAACCGGACTTTAAAAACACCAATGGTGAGCCTGAATCCGGATTCCCAACGCTACTTTGATATTCACCATGCAAGAAGTGATATGTTTGAAGCAGTGAATAAAAGAGAACTTGAACTTGGTGCTGTAAATATGGCGGCTTTGATTTATTTGGCGGATAAATACGGGTTGTGATTCAAGGCTTAAATCTCAAGTGTAATACAGGCGCCACCCTCCCTGGTATTATGCTTTTCAATTTTACAATGAATCGCTTCTGAAAGATCTCTGATAATAAACATACCTAAACCTGCATTTGCCTGGATTACAGAATTATCTATTTCAGATTTTTTCAGAAAATCAGAAGAGAATCCAGGGCCATTGTCGGAAACAGATATATGTGTTTTTCCATTCTGTTGCCAGGCTTTCCATTCAATGCTGGCATTAGCTGTATTATTCAATGCTTTTATTGCATTGGCAGTCAGGTTTTGCATAATGGATTTCAGATAGTTCTCATCTGTTTCCACAATAAGGCCGGCTGGTGTATTAAAATGGAATGATACATTTTCAACTGAATTAAAAAATGACTTTAAGTGTTCAAAAAGGGATTCAACTGAGATACTTATTATTTCAGGTTTAAACTGCTCCATCTGGCTTTTACCCCAAAGCAGGATATTTTCCATATTGTCGAGCAGGGAAGTTGCCGCATTGGTAATTTTTAGCCGATGCTGTGCTATCATTTCTTCATTTAGTAATCCTGGTGCTTCTTTTTGCAGGTGTAAAAAGTTTATGAGCCGTGCAACAGGCCCACGAAGGTCATGGCTCAGGATACTAAAAAACTTTGCTTTCATTTTATTGGCATTATCCAGTTCTTTATTTAATTTCTGTAATACAGCATTATTTTTTTTTCGTATCCGCACCTGCCTGTATAATAAAAATCCGATTATTGTAAATAGGGTCAGGCCAATTACAAGCCCAAGAAGTGTTTTACGTTGGTTTGATACGGTAAGTCTGCTAACTTGTAATTCACTATTTTTTTTATCAATTTCACCCTGGCTTTCAGCTGCTGCTATTTTATTTTTATTTTCCTGGGAGTAGATAGAGTCTTGAATTTCTTTGTATGCTTTAAAATTGTAGAATGCGTTTTTAAAATCTCCTTTTAATTCCTGCAATTCGGATAAAGCACCTGTAAAATATGACTTGGTATCCATATCTCCTGTTTGCTGGGAAAAAAGAATAGCTGTTTTTAGATTTTCTTCGGCTTTTTGTAACAGGATGGTTTTGTTATTTGGAATAACATCATTATGCTTTATCCGATGTGCTGTATCATACCTAACTACATCAAGATAAGCTATACCAAGGTTCCCGGTATTTGTAATGGCGGTAATGTGTATTGGATTTATTTCATTCCATAATTCTCTGGCCTTTATTCTCGCTTCAATTACGTTGGAGTAATCATTCCCAAAACCAAGTGCAAGGCTTGAATAGGCAGATGCAAGCCCCTGTATATTGGCAGTTGTTTCGTAAAGTGAAATTGTTTTTTGAAAATATTCTTTTGCTTTTAACAGGTTGCCTGAAGAGTAAAATATTTTTCCAATACTTTCCATTGATGAAGCTATATCATCAGCATTGTTACTTTGCTCTCTGATAGTCAAAGCCTTTTTTTCAAATTCAATAGCTTTTATGAAGTTTTGTTGGGCCAGGTAAATTGCAGAAATGTTATGCAGGCAAACAGAAATCAATGAACTGTCTTTAATTTCTTCGGCCAGTTTTAATGCTTTGAAATAATACTTGGCAGCACTTGTGTAATCAGACCGGATATTTTTTGCAGCAGTGGCTAAATTATTATAGTCTGATGCGGCGTTTCTTTTTTCATTTTGATTAAGATTGCTTATTAGTGATTGATTATAATAGTTAATTGCAGAATCGTAAATTCCTCTCTCTTGGTACACTCTCCCAATATTTGATGAAAATACAGCAATGCCTTTTTGCCATTTCATTTTTTCAACATGCTTTAATCCTTCCAGTGCAACGCCGAGGGCCTCATCTGTGTTGATATTTATAAGTTCATTAAAAATTATATTGTACGTTCTGGCTTTAATGGTGTCGTTTGCAGTAGTTGGTAAAGTGGAAACCAGAGAATCAATAAAAGCTTGTCCTTGTTTTTGTGCATTGATCTGCAGTGTAATGAATAACCCTAAAATTGTAAAAAATAATCGCATGGGTATTTATTTTTTTAATGTAGAAAGGGTTTCTTTATACATTCTGCCTACAGGTAATGAAATGTTTTTTAAAAATACCTCCCGGGTGTTAACTCGTTCGATATAATTTTTTTGTACGGCAAAGCTTCTGTGAATCCGGATGAAGGATTGAAAGCCAGGTTCCTTGAGTAAGTTACCGATAGAAGAAAGTACACAGTGCTTATTATTGGTGGTTACTATACTGGTATAGTCTTTCAATGCTTCAAGGTATAATATATCGTGTAATTGAATTTTTACCTGATCAAATCCATCCTTAATAAATATACTTTCGGCTCCAAGTGAGTGATCGAGCAAGGCAGCTTTATTCCGGATATTAAAAAAATCAATTATTCTTTCTACCGTTTTGGTAAATCGATCCAATTTTATTGGCTTTACAATAAAATCGAGGGCGGCAAGGTCAAAACTTTCTACAGCATAATCCGGGTAGGAAGTAATAAAAACGGCTACTGGAATTTGTTCTATTCTTTTTCTTAAATCTAACCCACTCATTCCTGGCATATCCACATCCAGAAATGCCACATCTACAGCATTAGTGCCAATATTGTGCAACGCTTCTTCGGCAGAGGTATAGGTGCCCGCAATGTTAAGCTCAGGAAATTTTTTGATAAAGGCTATCGTTGTAAGCCGATCTATTTCATCGTCGTCTACAACAATACATGGATAAGGTTTTGTTGCCATGCTCAAATTTACATAAATATACGTTTGTCTATTTAAATGGTTGTTGGTCGATTGTGTGTAAATAACTAATGATAATATTTTCAATTTAGAGGTTGAAATCACATCAACCTATATGCAGTATTTATTTAAAACACCTTATTTAACAGACAGCAGGTTTTTATGCTCCACAAAGTCAATTAAAAGCCGTTTATCCCCAGTATTTTTTCGTTTTATTTTTCTTTTATGTTGCCTGACGGTATTTGGAGTAAATACAATACAGGCTCAAATCTTAAAACGAGTTAAGGATGCCGTAAAATATAAAGCGGAACAGAAAGTAGAAGTTGCCGCAAGCAATACAACAGAAAAGGTATTGGACAAAGTGACGGAGACTGTAAAAACAGATAAAAAGACAAGTTCTTCAAAATCTAAAAAGGAAGAAGTTTCTGGTGTGGAAGCTAAACCAGCTATCGATAATAAACAGAATAGTGGACAATCATCTATTGAAATGGCTGTTTCTGCCAATGAGATATTTATTACCGGGAAAATTACCATAACGGGGAGAGGTATTAAATATGACGGGTATGCCTCGGTTCAACTAAAAATTACAGGGCCAAAAAACCATCAGGAAGCATACGAAGTGGCAATGAGTAATGACGGTACATTTACAGCTATCTGGACCGCTCCATCGGAAACAGGCAGCTACTATATAAAGGCAATCAGTTCAGATAAAAAAAGCGATACAACAATAAGTATAGAAGTAAGCATGCTAGATGAACTGGATGAAATGGCAGATGAAAATATTGCAGCTACCGAAAAGGCCAAAGCATTAATAGTAAGCAGAGTTCAGGCTGTAAATAGCAGTTTAAATGCAACACAACGCAGTGAACTGGATTCGAAGAAGAAAAAGGCTGTTGATAATCTTGATAGAATGCTAAAAATGTTTCGTTCTATAAATAACGCAAACAAACAATTAAGTACATCTGTAAGCAAAGGGAGTGGTTTACCTCAAAATCTTTCTGCTAACCTGAGCCAGTTAAACGATCAATTAAAGCTACAGGCCGATGAGATAAAAAAAAGAAACGAAGAGTTTCAGTCACACAAGGCTACTGATAATTCTATTTGCGAATACCTTGTAATGATTAATGAAGCCTGTGCTGCTTTTTCGACTTGTGTTGGTTTTTATACTAAATCCATTGCTGCAGTTTTAAAAAATATAGTACTCGACAAAGGCCCCGGGGTGGGAGTGGATGCTGCAGTAGCTAAGATTGGTAAAACGCTGCCAACAGGCACCGATATTGTTCCAAAAGAAATTATTAAGCTTTATGCCACTTCAAAATTAGATGCCGAGTCGCTTAATGGTAATTTAGGGTTAGCCAGTTTTGCCGGTGATATGATGTCGTATGTAAGTGATATACTTTTAAAAACATATTGTGGCCTTTACAGCGGTGAGATGACACAAAATTTTGAATTTATTTACCGAAATAGTTTCAATGATGTATGGTGGAAGTATGGAGGGACATTAAAAGCAGTTGTTAATCTTCGGTATCCGAAAAATAGTGTGGGCAGTGGTGTTATAAAAATGAAAGGGAATTTGGAAGGCAATGCAGTTAAGTTTACTTTTTTTGCGGACCCAAAGGAAGCTGTAGCTGAAGAAATGAAAAGTTCCTACAACTTTACAAAGCTTATTACACTGGCAGATATAAAAGCACCAGCAGTACCGTTTGTTTCTGCTGCAAATGATAAGGCCGGTTTTGGGGCAGTGGCAAGAAGTGCTGGTACACCTGCCAGCTTTTACATACCGATAGATGCGGAATATGATGTGCAATCGGGGCAGATTAAATTATTCATTAATGAGGCACTGGTAGATTTTACCCCGTACATAAAGAATAAAAAAGTGTTTATATTAATGGGGCCTCTTCCTTTATTCCGCTGGCAGGATTTTCCTATAGAAAAAGCACAACGTATAATACGGGGTTCATTAAAAGATAAAAACTGGTTTACAGTAACCGGTGCTGATGCAGGTAGCCCCCAATTTAATGGCACTATTACAAGAAAAGTTAATCAAAAGGACTTTACAATTAACCTGGGCATATCAATGAATGTCAAGAAGAATTAAATATTAATCAATAAATATTACAGCACTATGTTTTTATCAGCAAATTTCATGAAATCTATTCTGCAATTTTCAGGAGTTTTCATTTTGTATGTCTTCATTATTTCTTGCAATCAAAATGCAAACACACCGGCAGACAATCAGAAAGCGACTAAAGACTCAAATATTAGTATAAATAAAATAGTGGAACCAACTGCAAAGATTATTCCTCCTTTATCAGCAATCCCCGATAGTGGTAAACCATATTTTAAAATAATGGTGTATAGAAACAAAGAAGTTTTAACTCAATATGAAGGTGATTGGGCAATTCCAATACAAGCGGGAAAGCTGATAACAATTCAATTTTCTGCTTCCAGGCAATTGTCTAAAATTGCTAACTTCCTTGTTTTATATTTCAATTCACCTTCGCATGGAAGTTTTCCAGTTGTTCAATCGGGGAATGAAAAAGAGAAGCCTACCATCATTTTTACTCCCGAAACTGATGGAGCTTATGGGATTGGTATTTCTGCTTCGTCGGGCACTGTTAACATTTCAAAATATACAGGTGCTCAAATTTCTGGCAGCATTGAAGCTGTGGGAAAAGATACAAATGGAAATGAAATTACTATTCAGGCCGCCTTTGTAAATCTGGATAATAATATGACTGAATAGGATTTCTTCTGCTATAATTTTTAATACATTAATCATTAAACCTTTTTATATACAAGCATTGTTCGTCTATTGAATTGGTTGTTTGTAGATTTCTGATTGTACATAAATCTGATTAGAATCAATTTTATAGTGAATTAATATTTATGATAATTCTTTTCCTCTGAGAAAAATATTTTCTAATAATAAAAAAATTAAAAATGAAACACTTGATTAGTCTATTCTTAAGTATGTCTATACTATCCAATTTGCATGCACAAACCCCTGTTGGTCAATGGAAAGTCATTTCTGACATTTTTGTCTATGATGGACAAAAGATAAACAGCCATGCTGCATTATTAAAGCAGCGACCCTGTGCAGCAAACATTGTGTATGAATTTAATGCAGACGGAACATACCGGTTAAATGCATCCAAAAGCGGATGCGATGATCGTTATATTAAAATACAAGAGAAACTTTGGAGTAAATCGACCTGGAAATTAAATGGTAATAAACTATTTGTTGGTGGAAAAGAAGGTATTGGCCAAACCTTTACCGTTACGTTTTCAAACAACAAAATGACCTGTGTAGGTACAGAAGGACGAGGTACTATTGTTTATCAAAAACTTTAGATTTTAAATTATTTTAACAAAGAACAATGAAAAAGATTATAGCCTTATTTATTTTTCTAAAAGCGGTTATTCCTGGTACAGCACAAAATCTTACAGATGGAGAATATATGATTAAAATAAACCAGTCAGGTAAATACCTCGCTATTGCAGGGGCTGCTACTAACAATGGTGCATGGGCAATACAATGGGACATGGAAGTAAAAAGCCACTTTTTATTTAATGTAAAAAAAATAGGCAATGATATATATAGTTTGCAGGCAAAGCATAGCGGCAGGTTTTTAAGCAGTGAAGGGGAAAGCCCAAAGCGGGGAGCAAAAGTAATACAATGGGATTGGCTGGGACAAGACAACCAGAAATGGATAATTACCCGGGCGGACAACGGAGCAAAAGGGTGGAAGGTACGCTGCCTGAAAAACTCATTGAGGTTAGTTATACAAGACTGGAATACTGTTACAACTTCTCCAGGCAATGGTGCTTATTTTATGCTTACAAATGATGAAGCATCGCCCTTTATGCTGGTTGATTTTAAAAGGAATGAAACCAGTCAGATTAAAAGTGGCAATGGCACATTCAATACAGGTAAACAAATTCAAACTGTGAACACCAATAAGCCATTAGCCGGTACCCGGATACTGGCTGATGTTCAGGATGGTATTTATAAAATACGAATAAATGAGAGTGGTAAATACCTGGCCATTTCCGGAGAAGAGGATAATAATAATGGGATGCGATTGATTCAATGGGATATGTTACCAAGGAATAATCATTTGTTTGATATCAGGAAACTTGATAACGGGAATTACAGTATATCGCCTGTGCACAGTCAGAAAGTTTTAGATGTGGTAGATATGAAAAATGAAGATGGAACTCAAATACAGCAATGGGATAATCTGAATGGTAGTAATCAGCAGTGGAAGTTTTATAATGCAAAAAATGGCTTGAGTATTATTAGTGTTGCAAGCGGTAAAGTTTTACAATTATCCTCAGGTATAACAAATAATACCAATGGTACACCTTTGATTATATCGGGTTCAAGTACTCAAACATTTACCCTGTTACCTGCAAGGGCAAATAAGTTTACCGAAATCATAACACTTAAGGATTTAAAATTTGCTGTTCCACATGGCGGAGATCTTGAAATGTTTGGTTTAATAAAAATTTACCTGGTTAATAAGCAAGGAAATAGTTTTAGCAGGTACTATTTAAGTAAAAACAATACATTTTTCTTTAAGCATGAAAAAGAGGGAATTGACATGGATAAGAAGCGTAGTATCAGTTTCGGTAATGAATTAAAGTTTCAAATCAATAGTGATGAGTTGTCCGGGGCTGAAATTGTTATCGTTTATGGTATTAATGAAAATGATGCAGATGTGGCAAGCCTCTTTACACAATTTGGTGGAGCAATTGATCCATACACAGACCCAAACAAGGCTATACCAGTTGAAAAAGAACCATATTACGCAGGGGGAAGCGACGATTTCTATCAGTTAAAATTTTCTTTTAATGATTGCTTGAAAAGTAAATTATCTTCTTATGGGAGCACTACAAATAATCAATCATTTTATGTTTCAGATATTCCGGGCAGTTGTAAGGTGCATGTAAACTTACAGGATGAAGATGGAAGTGATAACTGGCTCGATATATATTTTACTGTTAGCAAGGAAAGAAAATTCTAATCCATTTCAATTAAAAAAAATGCAGAAAATCATTATAATTTTAATCATTTGTTTGTTTACCGGTAGTACAGCATTTTCGCAAAACGGATATATAAAACAGGAGCTTAAGCTTCCGTTCAGCAATGAAGCCAAAGAATATTATGTAAAAAGAGTTGGCACTAATTATATTCTTAATGGCGACATAATTGTTGGAAGTACTTTACAGAGTACCCGGATTTACCAAAGCAATAATTCGAATGGGGCGTACATCTGGCCAAAAGGAAATGTGCCGGTTGCAATTGATTTGAGTATGTATAAGAGTAACATGCAGGAAATTGTGCTACGGTCTATTGATGCAATTAATAATACCACAAGTATTCAAATAATGCCTTATACGGGGCAAAAAGATTATATCAGAATAATGTTTTCGAAAGATACTGGTTTTGCTGGTATATCGCCTGTAGGAAGAAGGGGAGGGGAGCAACTTATTTATATTACTAATTCGGGGGATGAGAAAGCGGTAGTTCATGAATTATTACATTCGCTTGGATTTTGGCATGAACAAAGCCGTTATGACAGGGATAACTATATCAGTATTAACTGGAGTAATATTGACAGCACCTTTATGCATAATTTTCAAATAGAACCAGGTACCCCTTCAGGAAAATACGATTACGAATCTATTATGCATTATCCGGCAATGGCTTTTGCAAAAAATCCGGCAATTCCAACTATACAATGTAAAGAGGGGAAAACTATTTCAAATTGCACCTTCGGGTCAGCATATATTTTTAGTCAGAAAGATATTATGGGGATTAATGCTACTTACTGGTTTAATGTAAATCTACCTAAAGTAAAATACAGGGAGGAATTATTAAAGAATGAAGGATTTGGCCGGGTAAATAAAGTTCAGCAACAAAAAGTTTCAGATGCGGCAAATGTTTCATATCAACCCATTGGTGATGGAATTTATAAGATTAAAGTAAATCAAACAGGGAAATACTTAGCCGTTGAGGGTGTTAATAAAGAAAATGGTGCAAGGTTGGTGCAATGGGACTTTGTTGATCAGCCCAATCACAAATTTAAAGTACGAAACATTGGGAATGGTTTTTATGAAATAAGTGCTGTACATAGTAACAGGTACCTGAATGCAGCTGGTCAATTAAAAGTTAATGGAACTCCCGTCATTCAATATGATTATGCTTCTCAGGATAATGTGAAATGGCGTATATATTATTCTAAGCAACCAGGTTATCCAGGCTGGGTACTTGAAAATAAAGGTTCAAGCCCTATAAGATTGGCTTCGGAAATTTCAGCAACAAATAATGGTGAGCCATTTGTACTTATGCTTCCCGGCAGGGTGGATGCAAATGAGTATGAACCAATGCAAACGTTTACTTTTGAAAGATTGGAGAATCTTGTGATGAGTGAAACAGGGCTTTATGAAAAATCGCCTGAGATGCGGCCAAAAATGAAAAAGAATCAGTAGTATACAAACTTATTTCAACAGTACTTTAATTGCCTTGTTTACAGATTCAAACGGGAAAGTGTCTAAGATATTTTGCATCTGCTTTTTAATCTCTTCTGTGCAAAGATTACCTATACTTCCTTCATGTGTGTGATTGATGTTTGTATCATAAGTAAACTTGTCTGATTCAATATCTAATCCAACTTTTTTATAAGCGTCGCGGAAAGGCATGCCGGCATTCACCAATTTGTTTACTTCTTCTACACTGAATAGGTATTTATATTTTTCATCTATGAGAATGTCTTTTTTAATTTCAATAAAGGACAGCATCAATCCTGCCATTTCAATGCAATTTTTTAAAGTTTTGAATGCGGGGAACAGATGTTCTTTCAGCAATTGAAGATCCCGGTGATAACCAGATGGCAGGTTAGTGGTCATCAGCATTATTTCATTAGGTAATGCTTTGATGCGGTTACAATGCGAACGAATCAATTCAAAAACATCCGGATTTTTTTTATGTGGCATGATGCTGCTTCCGGTTGTGAGCTCTGCCGGAAAACTAATGAATCCGAAGTTCTGGTTCAGGAACAGACAGGCATCCATACTAAGTTTTGCCAAAGTATCGGCAACGTTTGATAAAGATTGTGCTACTATTCTTTCGGCTTTTCCTCTTCCCATTTGGGCATACACTACATTGTA
>JBARSW010000003.1:0-2554 GCA_049644925.1 Chitinophagaceae bacterium
TTCGTTGGGCTATAGCCTCTCGTACAAAGTCCGCAGTTTCTCCCTCGTCATTATCTTTTCCCAATCTGCCCCCAATGCATTTTCCCAGAGCGGCTTCATGCCCATGCTTACATTTATCATTTTTTCAAAATCATTATCGCTTAATCCCTTGCAGATGCCGGTGGGTATTTCAATTTTGTTTTTCTCTACCATATATTTAAACTCCCTTACCCCGGCAGGATAATATTCCTCCAGGTGGTTCATCACAATACAATTGCCAATACCATGTTTGGTTCCCAATAAATAACTTAATCCATAGCTAACTGCATGCGCCACACCTACCTGGCTGTAAGCAATACTCATACCGCCGGCATAAGAAGCCATCATCAGCTTGTCGTCACATTCATCATCCCATTCGTTTTTATTTACAAAAACATCCCGGCACAGTTGCAGCGCTTTTTCTCCATAACTTTTGCTGAACTCATTCAGGTAAGTTCCTTCCAGGCTTTCAATGCAATGGATGTAGCAATCCATGCCCGTATAAAAACGCTGGTTCACCGGTGCATCGGCCGTTAGTTCCGGGTCAAGCACTATCTGGTCAAACGGGGTAAAGTCAGAGTTCATCCCCAGTTTTTTTGTGGGGCCCGTTAATACCGTTGTTCTCGATACTTCGGCACCGGTTCCACTAAGCGTAGGAATACCGGCTTTGTACACACCGGCATTTTTTACCAGATCCCAGCCCTGGTAATCGGCAGAAGAGCCGGGGTTGTTCATCATTAAAGAAACGGCTTTTGCCAGATCCATGGTGGAGCCGCCACCAATACCAATTACACCACTCACGGTACCAAACTCCTCTTTCAGTTGCTGCGCCAGCGAATCTACATACGTTGTTTTGGGTTCGTAAGTAACATCGGCAAAGATGATCTTATCGTTACCCCGCAACGGAATACGGTCGGCCAGCGGTTTGCCGGTAAAGAAATGGTCAACCAGGAAAACCATCGGCTTTCCATCTATTCTGTGTGGAGCAATAATTTCATCTAATTGATTGAACGAGCCGCGGCCATACACTACGTAGCCGATCATTTTAAAGTTGCGAAAAGCCATACATAAATTTTGGCCACAAAAGTACACGAAAAAGGGAGGCCACGAATTGCACAAATGACACGAAATAATCAAGAGAGAATGTAATAGAAGACAATTAGTGCTATTCGTGTCTTTCGTGGCAAACCTTATAAAAGCTTAGCGGCTTTCTCCAAATCTTCCGGCGTATCAATCTCCACTCCCATATAATCCACCACCACCATGCGGAGCGGAATACCATTTTCCAGGTAACGCAGGCACTCAATTTTTTCAACGGACTCCAGCGGTGTTATGGGCCATTGCGTAAAGTTTATCAATGCCTGTTTGCGATAGGCATACACACCAATATGTTCGTAATAAGTAATGGGATATTCGTTATCTCTCGGATAAGGAATTACACTGCGGCTGAAGAACAGCGAGTTCATCCTGCTATCAACCGCCACTTTTACAAAGTTGGGGTCGTCAATTTCTTCCTGCTTTGTAAGCACCTGCATCATAGAGGCCACCTGCACAGAAGCATCATTAAACTCGTTTAATAATTTCTCCAACGGTTCTCTTTTTACAAAAGGCGTATCTCCCTGCACATTCACAATAATATCAACATTCATGGTTTCGGCTGCTTCTGCAATGCGGTCGCTGCCGCTTTCATGTTCGTACTGGCTCATTACCGCATGTCCGCCGGCGGCAATTATTTCTGTTAAAATGATTTCGCTGTCGGTAACCACCACCACTTCATCAAACAAACCGGTAGCCACTGTTGCATCATATGTATGTCGGATCACCGATTTATCACCAAGCAACTGCATCAGCTTACCGGGAAATCGGGTGGCGGCATATCTTGCAGGTATTAAAGCACAAGTTTTCATGAGCATATTTTAGTTTTAGGATTATGTCTCATTTCATGCTGCAAATCTAAAGGCCGGAGCCGTAAAAAATTACTAATTGATTATCGAGCATATACATTTCAAAAACATAGGCGGCTTCCATACCATATTCAATACGGATTTTTTCTACCCAGGTATAATCTTCCCCAAAGCTTCTTTTGCTAACGGTAAGTTCATATTCACTTTCACCTTTCTTATATTTTTTTGTCTCCGATGGAAATTCGTCTTTATCACCAAACACTTCTTTGTATTCAGGAATCAGGCGCAGCAATAAAAACCCCTGTTGCATAGAAAAGCCGGGCAGAAAATAAGCATTAGAGCCATATTCCCAGCCGTAGTGCTCATGCCGCTCGGCGCCGTTCTTATACAATTGTTTTCTTATTTCCCATCCACTCTCGGCAATATTTCCCATCGTTCCGCTTTTGGTAATCAGCTTAGCACCATAAGGAGCGGTAACCTGTGCCAGGTAATCCTTCATTTCTTTTACGGTGGCCAGTTTGGGTGGTGCCCACGGAAATAAATAAGAGTCAACAATGTAGCCGGTCTTATTATTGTATTTTACTTTTCCCCAGAAGCCGGTAATACCTTCGGTAACGATGCTCTTTTTTTCT
>JBARSW010000004.1:0-6400 GCA_049644925.1 Chitinophagaceae bacterium
GGAAGGGGAAGGGATAATTCACAGGCCGGCATAACCAGTGATCCTCTTTTTCATTGTTACAAATTGGATGGAACTTTTTTATGGCAAATCAATTTGGGAAAAAATATCCGGGAAGGAGCTCATTATACGCAATTCATGGTATATGATCTGGATGGAGATGGTAAAGCCGAAGTTGCCATGAAAACGGCTGATGGAACAGTTGACGGAAAAGGGATAGTTATTGGTGACAGTACAAAAGATTACAGAAATGAAAAGGGATATATTTTATCCGGCCCTGAATATCTCACGGTATTTAATGGATTAACCGGTGCTGCAATTTCTACTGTAAGTTATGATCCTCCTCGTCATCCGACATCACTTAATCCAACAACTGAAGAATTAAAGGCCATGTGGGGTGATGGTTATGGCAACCGCATGGATCGTTTTCTTGCATGCATCGCTTATCTCGATGGGAAACATCCTTCCTTAGTAATGTGTCGTGGTTACTATACAAGAACTGTTTTAGCTGCATGGGATATGAAAGATAATAAACTTGAAAAAAGATGGGTATTTGATTCAGATGCTCCGGGAAATAAAAAATATGCAGGACAGGGCAATCACAATTTATCGGTTGCTGATGTTGATGAGGATGGTAAAGATGAAATTGTATATGGACAGATGACCATTGATGATAACGGAACAGGTCTGTATTCAACAGGTATTGGTCATGCAGATGCAATGCATGTTAGTGATCTTGATCCGCAAAGACCGGGATTGGAAGTATTCAGCATACAGGAACGTTTTGGTGATGCCGGTGCAAATTTCCGGGATGCAAAAACAGGAGAAGTTATCTGGAAAAAATCTTCGGTAAAAGCTGGTGATGATGGAGAAGGTCCGGGCCGTGCTTTGGCACTCGATGTTGATCCCCGCTATCCGGGTTTTGAATCCTGGGTTGCAGGTGCAGGCATCATGGGAATGTTTGACAGTAAAGGGAATAAGATAGCAGATAAAACACCAGCCTGTAATATGGGTATTTATTGGGATGGGGATGCACTCAGCGAAATACTAAATGGAGTCAACATCAGTAAGTGGGATTATGTAAACAGTACAACTATAAAATTATTTGATGGCCGTGATTTTAATTGTGTAAGCAATAATGGAACAAAATCAAATCCATGTTTAAGTGCAGATTTATTTGGCGACTGGAGAGAAGAAATTGTATGCCGCACAACTGACAGTAAAGAACTGCGGATATTCTCAACATCTATTCCAACAGAAATTAAATTGTATACCCTTATGCATAATCCGCAATACCGTTTAAGTATTGCGTGGCAGAATGTGGCATACAATCAACCTCCGCATGCCAGTTATTTTATTGGGGAGGGAATGAAGATGCCGGCAAAACCAAATATTACAGTGATCAATAAAAAATAGATTCAAATGAAACATATGTTGCTTCTCAGAACATTCCTGTTAATCGCAGGCTGTTTTTTATTAACAGTTACCGAAGCACAGCAATCAAGACAGGTTCTTTCATTTGATAAAGACTGGAAATTTATTAGAGAAGATGTGAAAGGAGCAGAACAGGCTGAGTTTAATGATGCTGCCTGGCATTCATTGAATGTGCCGCACGACTGGAGTATTGAAGGACCTTATGACAGAAATAACCCTACAGGTCGTGGTGGTGGTTATTTACCTGCAGGTATTGGCTGGTATAGAAAAACATTTATATTGAATGAAGCAGATGCAAAGCAATTACTGTTTATTGAATTTGATGGTGTAATGGCCAACAGTGATGTGTGGATCAATGGTCATCATTTAGGAAAGCGTCCAAACGGTTATGTAAGTTTTGAATATGAGTTAACCGGTCATTTAAATTTTGGCGGGAAGAAAAATGTAATTGCAGTAAGGGCTGATAATACAATACAGCCTGCTTCAAGATGGTATACAGGTGCAGGTATTTACCGGCATGTTTGGTTATCGGTTACCAGCCCCGTGCATGTTGCTCATTGGGGTTCATTTGTTACTTCATCGGATGTTAGTGCAGATAAAGCAACGGTTACAGTTCAGTCAACCATTAAAAATCAATCTGCTGCCACACAAAATGTAATAGTGCAGATAACCCTCATTTCACCTGATGGAAAGGTATTCACAAAAGCAGGAGTGAAACAAAAACTGGATGCTGGTAAAGAACAAACCGTTACACAAAACATTTCTTTAGATAAACCTGCATTGTGGGATATCGGTCATCCGCAGTTATACAAGGCCATAACAAAAATCATCATCAATAAAAATACTGTTGATGAATCAAGTGTGCCATTTGGGATAAGAGATATCAAATTTGATGCAGCAACAGGTTTTTCATTGAATGGAAAAAATGTAAAAATAAAAGGCGTCTGCCTGCATCATGAAGCAGGTGCATTAGGTGCAGCTGTTCCGCTAAATGCATGGCAACGGCGTTTGCAGTTATTGAAAGACCTTGGTGTAAATGGTATCCGTACTTCACACAATGCAGTAGCGCCTGAGTTCTTAGACCTTTGCGATAAAATGGGATTCCTGGTAATGGATGAAACCTTTGATACTTGGAATGCTGCAAAAAGTCATGCAGAGAAAGGATACAACTTGTACTTTACAGACTGGTGGGAAAGAGATACAAGAGATATTGTAATGCGGGACCGGAATCATCCATCCATTGTTATCTACAGCATCGGAAATGAAATACATGATAAACTGAACGATTCTACAGGATTCCAGAAATATAAAATGCAGCAGGATATTGTTCATTTATTAGATCCAACAAGACCGGTTACGATGGCATTGTTTCGCCCTGCTTTATCAAAAGTATATCAGAATGGATTTGCAAACCTGATGGATGTGGTTGGACAGAATTACCGGGAGAATGAACTGGTGGTTGCTCATGAAAAAAATCCAGGTTGGAAAGTAATCGGAACAGAAAACAGACTTGAACAGGCTGCTTGGATTCCATTGAGAGATAAAGAATATATGTCGGGACAATTTTTATGGACAGGTATTGATTATTTAGGTGAATCAGACTGGCCGCAAGTGGCACATGGCTCCGGACTTCTCGATAAAACAGGTGGCATAAGGGATGTTGGTTATCAGCGTCAAAGCTGGTGGAATGATAAACCTATGCTGTATGTTATGCGTAAACAGGGTAATGCAGGTGCAGGCGAATGGATCAGTGACTGGAGTCCCACTGATATTGATACATACGATGAAGCAAAAATTCAGGTGTTCAGTAATTGCGATGAAGTGGAATTGTTTTTAAATGGTGAATCGGTTGGTATACAATCAAGACCTGCAGATAATGCATCGCCCAGGCTGTGGACTGTTACTTTTCACAAAGGCACATTAAAAGCAGTTGCAAAAAATAAAGGTAAGATTGTTGCAGAACAGGAATTAACTACTGCCGGGAACCCTGCAAAAATTATTGTAAGTGCAGATAAATCACAAATAGAAAATAACTGGGATGATGTTGTATATGTTACTGCAATAGTAACAGATGAAAACGGATTACCCTGTTTAAATGCAACAGACAAAATATCATTCAGTATCGAAGGCCCGGGTGATGTAGTGGCAGTCGATAATGCTGATTTATCAAGTGCTGAGCCTTATATCAGTAACGAACGCTGGGCATATAAAGGGAAATGTATTGCTATTATTAAAGCTAATGCTGTTGGTGGAAACATAAAAGTTACTGCTTCAGCAAAAGATTTAAAAAGCGGAAATATCAATATCAATATAAAAAATTAGGTATGAAATTAAATACAGGGAAAGGCGTAATGATTTATGCAATTAGTTTACTGCTGTTGTCTTCATTTTATTATTTTGATAAGCCAACCTTGTATATCATCGGCGATTCAACAGTCCGCAATACTAATCGTCCCCAATGTGGCTGGGGCGAAATGATTGGAGAATTTTTTGACACCACTCAGCTTTCCATCAGCAATCAGGCAATGGCAGGCAGAAGTACAAGGACTTTTATCAAAGAAAAAAGATGGGAAAAAGTGTTGGCTTCTTTGAAAGAAGGAGATTTTGTAATCATGCAATTTGGTCATAACGAAGGAAGCAAGCCCGACACATCAAAAGCAGGGTACAGAGGTGTTCTCAGAGGCACAGGCGATGAAACGGTTGATTTGTTCTGGAAGGACAGCACTATTGAGACAGTACATACTTATGGCTGGTATTTAAGAAAGTTTGTCTACGATGCAAAAGCCAAAGGTGCCACCCCGGTAATTTGTTCAATGATTCCCCGAAATCAGTTTGCAGAGGAGAAAGTAAAACGGGCAAATAACGATTTTGGTAAATGGGCTAAAGAGGTGGCAGCGAGTGAAGGAGTTTTCTTTATTGATCTGAATGCTATTACTGCAGATAAATATGATTTGCTGGGACCTGATGAAGTTAAGAAGTTTTTTCCTGGTGACCATACTCATACAAATGAAGCAGGAGCAAGAATAAATGCTGCCTCAGTAACAGAAGGAATCCGATTATTAAAAAAACTGTCATTGAATAATTACTTAAAGTAAAAAAGTTAGTGCTATGCTTTCATTTAAAAGAGTGATAATCCCATTAACCTTAATGCTGGCAATATTTTCTTCATTTCTGATTTTAAAGAAACAAAAGCCGGCTTTTTATATCATTGGCGACAGTACCGTAAAAAATGGTGATGGAACCGGTAAGAATAATCAAATGGGTTGGGGTACCATGATTGATGTGTATTTTGATACTTCAAAGTTGAGTATTCGTAATCATGCAATTGGAGGCCGAAGCAGCCGTACTTTTATTACAGAAGGAAGGTGGAATAAAATTTTAGAAACTTTAAAAAAAGGTGATTATGTTATCATGCAGTTCGGTCATAATGATGCAGGGCCTTTGGATGATACGGCAAGGGCAAGAGGAACATTAAAGGGGTTTGGTAATGACAGCGTTGAAATTTATAATCCTATCAGGAAAATAAAGGAAGTGGTACATTCTTATGGATGGTATTTACGTAAATACATTAAGGAAGCAAAAGAGAAAGGTGCCATTTCAATAGTTTGTTCTCCCATTCCAAGAAACGACTGGAAAGAAGGAAAAGTTATTCGTTCGGCAGATAGCTACAGCAAATGGGCAGAACAGGTGGCTAAAGATGAAGGAGCTTATTTTATAAACTTAAATGAACGGGTGGCTGCAAAATATGAGGAGATGGGGATTGAAAAAGTAAAATCCTTCTTTCCGGCAGATCATACTCACACAAATATTGACGGAGCCAGGCTGAATGCAGAAATAGTAGTTAAAGAAATCCGGGAAATTAAAACAGGTAAACTAAAGAAGTATTTAAAACTAAAATAGCATATTTATAAAGAGTGCCTTAAGGTTACATTAAAGGGCACTTTAAAATGTTCCCTTTTGTTAGTAAGTATCATTTCAGCAGCTTTTTTGCCCATTATTTCAAAGTCAGTAGAAATGGTTGTTATTCCATTCAATATAATTTTTTTCAAAGGAGTTTCGTTATAGGAAATTACTCCAACATGTTTGCCCACTTTTAATTTAGTAACCAGGATTTTTTCTATCAGCAATACAAGATCATATTCCTTTAAAGTGATGAAAACATCTCCTTCTTTAATAGGTTCACAGGTAATATCATGTACAACTTTGTAATTGAATGTATATTGCCGGCAATATTTTAAAAAACCTTTTACTATTTCTTCAGGGAAATAGGTGTGTTCAGGAAAAATTATTTTAAGGGTGTGATAGTGGCTGAGTTGTCCTCTTAATTCTTCCAGGGCATTATAAATGTCTTGTTCAAAGTTTTCATAAACCGCTGCGAAATTTCCTGTAATTCCGGGAGGTAAATTGCTCAGCAGCAGCAATTTTTCAGATGGCAATTGATTGATGATGTTGTTGGCCATTTCTCCCCCTTCATTAAAGTGAGGAATAATTACATAATGAGTGTATTCGTTCTTATTATTCTGAATAAGCCGTTTGAAAAGTGAAAAATCACTATTGTAAATATAGAAATCAATTAATGCCTTTCCTTCCAGCGTATTTACAAAGGCATCATATACAATTTTTTTATGTGCACTCAGTTTATTGAACAGTAAAAAAATTTTAAGCGGTTGTTGAACTTCAATGGATTTAACAAAATAACCCTTACCGGGTACCGATCCAAGTATCCCTATTTGTTTCAGGTACTTGTAGCCTTTTTCAGCAGTATCTCTTGAAATTTCGAATTCAAAGCTTAATTCGTTAATAGAAGGGAGCAGGTCGTCTTTTCCAATCTTTTCTTCCCCGATGGCTTTGATAACAGAATTGGCCAGCTGAATGTACTTTGGAGTGGCAGACAGGTAGTCTATTTTTATATACTGGAAAAGAATATTTTCTTTCATAATTTAACTCTGAAGCAATAAGTTATGGGTGG
>JBARSW010000005.1:0-2568 GCA_049644925.1 Chitinophagaceae bacterium
CCACCCATAAAACTCTGGCCTGGTTCGCAATGAAAATAATATCCCCCAAACAACGCTTTCTTGCCTCCGGAGTTTAAATAAGCACCAAAGTTTGTTTTGTAAGGTGATTTGTCTTTTGAGAATCGGACATCACGGTTAATACGGAACATGCAGTCTTTTGCTACAAGAGATTTTATTGATGGGTCTTTCTTACAATGCAGGTCTATTACTTTCTGAATAAAATTTGCAAAATCAGCTTTCGCAACTTCATAAATTTTCCTGTTTGCATCAAACCAGGGTTTATTATTATTTTTCTTTAAATCCTTCAGGAATTTAATGGTGGAATTCTGTAACATGCAATAAAATGTTATCTAACTGCGATTAAGCAATTTCATTTTGAGAAAATATTAAAATAATAAACTACCGTTTAACTAAAAGTAATATGACTTAGTCGTTAAAAAGTTTAAAGTCTAAGGTTCGTATAAATATTAAGATACCGAAAGGAGACATGTTTCAAGCTAAAAGAAAATAAAACTTAAAACTATTTAACCTTAAACCAGTAAGACAACTTACGGTTAACGTAACACTACTTTATCCTTCCCCAATTTTCTCCGCTTTTAATCCGGTACATCGTCATCTCGCTAACGCCATAATTCTCTGCCAGCTTTTTAATGGTGATGGATCGGTTTTTACTATTGAGGATGCTCTTTATTTTTTTAACCTGTGTGGCTGTCAGTTTTAAACCTTCGGTTCGGTTGGCCTGTTTTTCTTTGTAGGCAATTTTAGAAGGACTGTTTTGCTGGTGTGCTATCATTTGTTCCAGTGTAGCCCACCGAAGGTTATTTAGTTTATTATCAAGCTTATTGTGATTGCGGTGAATCACAAATTTGTAACTGGCAGAAGGTCTTTTTGTAAAAAGTTTTGCCATTTCCCGGTGTATATACAAAGTGCCTTTGTTATCAGGCCGGTGCAGGTTCAGTGTACGATAACCGGTCGTTAATGAGCCGCTCAGCAGCTTGCCTTCCAGCAGAATGTCTTTTTTGTAACTGGCAATGCGTCCATGATTGGAAACTGCATAACGATTACGTAGTTGCTTCCATCCGGAGAAGATAAGTGGTTTCCAGATTTCTCCGGCTAATTTTTTTATCATAATATTTAGTTTAATAGCCAGGGAACAGTATTGCCATTAATAAAGTTGGTACGGAAACAATATTAAAGCAGTTAGTATTTACTAAGTTAAAGAATAAAGATTAATTACGAATATTATTTTTTGCCAATCAGTTGCAGAAATTCTTCTTCGTTTAATATTCTTACGGTATTTATTTTTTTCGCTTTCTCCAGTTTACTGCCCGCATCTTCTCCCACCACCAGGTAATTCAGTTTGGCACTGACCCCACTTACAATCACCCCGCCATTTTCTTCTGCCATCGCTTCTGCATCACTTCTTTTCAGGGTGGGCAAGGTGCCGGTGAATAAAAAAGTTTGGCCGGTTAAATTACCATCGGTAGTCATTTCCTTTTTTTCATTCTTAAGTTGTAGCCCCAGTTTCTCCAATTCTTCCAGCATATTAATGTTGTCCTTGTTACTAAAAAAATGGTGGATGCTGCCGGCTACTTTGGGACCCACATCTTCCAGTTCCTGTAATTTTTCCTGCGAAAAATCTTTAAAATCGAGCAGGTGGTTTACGGCCTGTGCCAGGGTTTTGGCTGTTGTTTCTCCAACAAAACGTATTCCCAGTGCATAAATTAACCGATTTAATGGTTGACTTTTAGAATTGGAAATGGCTGTTTGCAGGTTGTCGATTGATTTTTGTCCAAAGCCTTCCTTGCCTGTCAACTTACTGTAATCAAGGGTATAAATTCCGGGAATATCTTTTAATAATCCCTGCTCAAATAATTTTTTCACATTCGCATCACCAAACCCACGGATATCCATAGCATCCTTACTTACAAAATGGATGATTCTTTCCACTACCTGTGCAGGACATTCAATATTGATACATCTCCACACCGCTTCTTCCGCTTCTTTAAACAATTGGCTTTCACAAACAGGGCATTTTGTGGGGAAATGAATTTTCTTTTCTTCCCCCGTTCTTACGTCGGTTAAGGATTTTACGATCTGTGGAATTACATCACCAGCCCTTTCTATCAGTACCGCATCACCAATACGTAAATCTTTTTCTTTGATATATTCTTCATTGTGGATTGAAATACTACTGACGGTAACACCACCAACAGCCACCGGTTCCAGTTTGGCAACGGGAGTTACAGCACCTGTTCTTCCCACCTGGAATTCCACTCCTATTAATTTACTGGTAGCCTGTCGGGCTTTAAATTTATAGGCTATGGCCCAACGTGGGTGATGGGAAGTCATTCCTAATTTTTCCTGCAGTGAAATTTCATTCACTTTAATCACCATCCCATCAATTTCATAGGGCAGGTCATCCCTTGTTTTTTCAAATTCACTGCAATACTCAATTACTTTTTCTATGCCGCTGAAAACTTTTTTTTCTTTTTCAGGGCTACGGAAACCCAATTCCCAAAGCATTTTTAATGTACCGGAGTGTGTTGAAAGAAGTTTGGAATTTGG
>JBARSW010000006.1:0-2531 GCA_049644925.1 Chitinophagaceae bacterium
ACAAGAAATTTTTAAACCGGGCTAACAAGAACAAGGTTCTGAGGCAATTGCCTGACCTGAATGAAGAAGCGTTTGGTAAAATAGACTGTCTGCAATGTGCCAATTGTTGTAAGAATTATTCTCCCCGATTCACCCCGCCAGATATTAAGCGTATCAGCAAATTCCTTGGTATAAAAGAAGGAGATTTCAAAGAGGAGTTTTTAAAGGTGGATGAAGATGGTGATAATGTTACTAAAACAAAACCTTGCCCATTTCTGAGCGCCGATAATTATTGCAGCATATATGATGTACGTCCAACCGATTGCGCCCGGTTCCCTTATATGGATGATGATTTTATGCTGAAACGTCAGCCACTTGCACTTAAAAACTCTACTTTCTGCCCAATTACTTATTATGTAATAGAAAAATTGATAGATGTGGAAAAGGGGAAATGATTATTATTTTTCCATGAGTCTGTCTTTTCTAAATCGCAAGAACTAGTAGTACACTTTAATGCGGAAAAGTGTTTGCTAAGGTTGTGGAAAAAGAATGCGACAAAATGTATTTTATTTTACCAGAATGTCGTACATTTGGTGAAAGAAAGGAAAATGTCAACAAAAATTAAAAAAGGAACCACCTATGCTATAAAAGAGGTTACTCTTCCTGTTATGGATGAAGCGGCCCTGCAATATGATACACTTCGTGTTATTCTTGGCGGTAATAAGTCTGTAAAAAATGGAATTGCCGGAGATTTTGATTTGATTGCATTAACAAGAGAAGGAGTAAAGAAATCTACCTTAAAATCGTTGGCAGAATACCTTGGTATAAGTATGGAAAAAATGAGTTCATTGTTGCATTCTTCTCATCGTAATATTCAGCGTAAGGATGATGATGAACTACTTGATTCATTAAAAACAGAAAAAGTATTGGAATTGGCTTCTTTTGTACAACGAGGAATACAGGTCATTGGTAATAAACAGGCGTTCAAAGAATGGCTGCATAGTTCACTAATTGCACTTGGAAATCAAACTCCTATAGATTATTTAGATACATCTTTTGGTATCCAAATGGTAATTAAAATTCTTGGCCGCTTAGAACATGGTGTGTATTAGCCCCCTTAATCCCTTCCGAAAGAGTCCGGAGTCCTTCGGACCATAAGGGGACTTTTTGACCCCAAATACTAATGTTATCCTTTTATGGAACTGTATCGAATAACTCAAGAGAAATATTCAGGTGACCTGAGTGGCAATGGTGCTAAACTTTTTGGTGGCAGGTGGAACAGCGAAGGATTTCCGGCTTTATATACTGCATCAAGCCGATCGCTGGCACTGTTGGAAACACTGGCACATACACCGGCAAAAATGCTAGGGGCCAAAGTTTATATGCTGGTAACAATTTATTTGCCGGATTCGATACTGGCACAGGAAATAGAATATAAAAAATTAACAACCGGTTGGGATGCACCGGATATTCGCTTGTTTACTCAAAAAACAGGCGACAATTTTCTGATAAATAAGAAGGATCTTCTATTATCAGTGCCAAGTGTTCTGATTCCGGAAGAAAATAATTTTGTTATTAATCCGCAACATCCTGATATAAAGAAAGTGAAAATAACAAACAAAAGGCGGATACACTTTGATAAACGGGTAGAGGGAAATTTATAAAAAGTAGAATTAAATATAAGAGGAACTGTCTACTTCCCACCCAACTCTTCCCAGGCCGCAGTCAATGGCCGTTGAATACCGTCCCCTTTCCATTGGTCAGCGCCAGGTATAGATATGGCTTTAAGTACTTCAGTTTTTATTTTTCCTGCTTTTATTTCTCCTTCCACAAATTTGAGCACATTACCAAGATAATCACGGAAGGCTTTTAAGTCGTCTGCTTTTCCAGTCACCTCGTAATCTGTTCCTGAATGGCCATAGATGTATTGTGTTTTACTATCGAATTTGTTTAATGCTTTTTCCAGCACTTCAATCCAGCTTTTTATATTGGCTCCTGCTCCACGGTCAACATAAGGATGGCGGCGGTTAAACACCAGATCACCCATGTGCACAATATTGGCATGCTGAAAATGTACAAGACTGTCGCCATTAGTATGTGCAGCACCAAAATAGTGCAGGCAAATTTTCTCGTTACCCATTTTTTTGCACCACTTGTCTGTAAATGTAATATCAGGATATAATTGTTTGTCTTCCGATTTATTTTGTTTAGCGGCATTCTCCTGATTTATTTTTGAGTTGGAATGTGCTACTAAATTTTCAACCATTCCTTTGAATACAATATTGCCAGATGTATGATCGCCATGATGGTGGGTGTTGATTAAAAGCTTGAATGGCTTTTCGGTTTTCTTTTTTAATTCATCTATCAGGTGCTTGCTCTGGTCAGGGAATTGGGTGTCCACTACTACTATACCTTTTTTTGAAAGCAGAAAACCGATAGTGCCGCCTCTTTCAGAAAAGATGCCCAGATTATCTGTCAGCATTTTTATTTTCCACGGGTCTTCAAATAAATTGGCCAACAGACTTTTTTGTGTAAACGTCAATGCACCAAAG
>JBARSW010000007.1:0-1590 GCA_049644925.1 Chitinophagaceae bacterium
ACATTAAGAATGAAAATGACTTCTCCTGGGCCATTGGCCAGTTAGATGATTATGAAGGGGTGAATGTAGAGCTTGATGAAGTACAAATGTACCGCCGTGAAATAACGGAAGCTTTTATAAACGGACAACATTTTCCTGCCTGGATTTACTGGTTTAACGGAGATGTAAATGGAAAACCGGTTATCGCTTCGGGAGATATGTTAGAATACTTGCGACTAAAGAAATGATTGTACCGGGTGTTGTTACCTCACGATAAAAAAATTTATTTTCTTTCCGATTTCCATCTCGGGGCGCCTGACCATGCAGTCAGTCTTGATAGAGAAAAAATGCTGGTACATTTTCTTGATGAAATAAAAAATGATGCTGCCGAAATCTTTCTTGTAGGCGACATGTTTGATTTCTGGTATGAATATAAAAAAGTAGTGCCCAAAGGCTATGTAAGATTGCTGGGAAAACTCGCTGAATTATCAGATGCCGGCATAGCATTGCATTTCTTTGTGGGTAATCATGATATGTGGATGCGGGATTATTTTCAGCAGGAATTAAAGATGAAAGTTTATTTCCAGCCTGAAGAATTTGAAAGAAATGGCAAGCAATTTCTGATTGGCCATGGTGATGGGTTAGGCCCCGGAGATCATGGATATAAAAGATTAAAAAAAGTATTTCGTAACCCGCTGAGCAAATGGTTGTTTGGTATTTTCCCTCCACTTATGGGTATAGGGCTGGCGAACTATATGAGCCGCCGAAGCAGGGCACAAACTGGTGCAACGGAAGAAACATTTTTGGGTGAGGAGAAAGAATGGCTGATTATTTATTGTAAGGAAGTGCTAAAAGAAAAAAAAGTTGATTTTTTTGTACTTGGACATAGACACCTGCCCATCGATTTTCGTCTGAATGAAGAAAGCCGGTATATAAACCTGGGCGATTGGATTAGATATTACACCTATGCCGTGTTTGATGGAACTGAAGTGGTATTAAAATCATACAAAGGTCAGGATGAAAAAATCATCCGCAATTAAATGCGAATAATTATAAATAGTATGCTTTGTTTTTTGCTGTTGCCTGTTCTGGCTGCTGCACAAAGCGATACAGTTTTTCAGCAGGTAAAAACAATACAAGGTGATATAGTTGATTTTACGGTTGATAACCTTGATAATGTCTATATTTTTAACAGCAGGAACCAGCTTAAAAAAATTGATGCAAAAGGCGACTCAGTTGCCATCTACAATGATGTAAGAAAATACGGAAAAGCCACACTGATTGATGTTTCCAATCCACTGAAAGTTTTATTGTATTATAAAGATTTTGCTACGGTGGTTATTCTGGACCGTATGCTGAATGTCCGCAATATCATTGACCTTCGAAAGCAAAATATTTTCCAGGTAAGAGCAATCTGCCAGTCTTATGATAATAAAATATGGCTGTATGATGAAATAGAAAACAAGCTGAAGAAGATTGATGAGGAAGGAAAATTATTGCTGGAAACACCAGATTTCAGATTGCTGATGGACATAACAGTATCTCCGATTAATATTTTCGATGAAAACAAATATGTTTACCTGTATGATTCTGTTTATGGAGTTAATGTTT
>JBARSW010000008.1:0-9915 GCA_049644925.1 Chitinophagaceae bacterium
CTTTAAATTCTAACCGGATAGAAGTATCTATTTTAAAAATATCTTCTTTGTACTTGGTTAGCGCTGCCAGTAATTTTTTACCCTCACCTTCTTTTACCATCATTCTGGTAACTATATCCAGGTTATCCTCTTTAAATCTTACTGAGGGGTCTCCTGGTTTACCACCTGCTTTTGTTAAAATCTGATTTTTTAGTGATTCGATATAATCATAAATTACTTTTGAAGTTTTAACTACATTACCTGCTTTATCAAACCACGGTAATGCTCTATCTCTTGTTTCAATTTCGTTAGTTTTATCTTCCAGTGATTTCATGATAGTGGCAGTGGAAAGATTAACCGTATTATTTGAAGATTCAAGACTTCTTCTTACAGTTTTAAAGGCATTGAGTATTTCGGATGATACGTTCAGAGCCAATAGTGCCGTAAGCACCAGGTACATGATGTTAATCATCTTCTGCCGGGGCTCTTTAGGTAAAGACATGACTTATTACGTTTAATTGGATTTAATAATAATGACTTGTATTGTTTCAGACAACGTAACCATTGTCCTCCACTTAGCAGATTTAACTGCGGCCCTGCATTGCTGTTAACATATTTCCGTAAATACTGTTCAGGCGGCCCAGGTTTGTAGCCAGGTTACCGATCTGATCCTGTACTTTTTTAGCATCTTCTGCACTATTTAACATAGCCGTTGATGTTTCGGACAGTTTACCATAGAATGAATTCAACGCTTTCAGGTGGTTATTACTTTCCTGTAACTCCAGCTCATATATAGTATTTAAAGAAGACAGGTTTTTTGTAAGAACCTGAATCTGCTCATGGAAAACTTTTGCACCTTCTGTTGCATTATTAAATGCCCCAACAGATGATGCAGCTGTAGTATAAGCATCTTTTACTTTGTCGAGTTGGCCTGTTACTTCTCTTGTTTTTGTAGTAAAATCTGCAGTTGCATTGATAGTATCTCCAATACTGGTCAAACCACCTACAGTTGTATTAAGTTGCTTAAAGCCGTCACCTAATCTTTTCATCGTATCGGGTGAAATGTCTGCCTCGGCCAGCATTTTATCCATGGCACCAAAAGCGGCACGGGATTTAGCACCGGCAATTGAAAACTGCTCTTCATCATGAGTAGCATCTTTAATTGGAGGATATATGGCATATAATATACCATAAGTTGCAAAAATTACAGTTTCTGTAGTAAGACCTATAAATAGCCACATATCAGCATCGGGCTGGTGGGTAATTTTTCTGAGTGCTCCCCAGATTACAAGTGCGGCGCCAAAAGATACGCCTACGTCAACCCATTTACTTACTCTTGATGGAATTGCTGCTGCCATAAAATTGGATTTTTTAAAAGTGGTTTAAATATTAGTAATGAAAAAGAGATAAAAGGAGAGGACAGGTTTTCTTCTGTCCTCCCGGTTATTTTAATGAGTTTTATTTGCGTTTTCCTTTTACAGGGGCTGCGGGTAAGTCAATTACACAACGGAAGCCGATATAAGATTTTGTAGAATCCTGGTATTCGTAAGTGCTGGTACCAGTTTGCAGGTAATAACCAACATCTTTCCAGCTACCCCCACGAATTATTTTACGTTTCATCAGCGGAGGATCATCATCTTTAGCATTCCACCTAACATCGGGGTTCATATCATGCTGAAAATTATTACGGCCTTCATAATATATGCTTGATGTCCATTCTGCAACATTACCACTCATACAATACAATCCATAATCATTAGGCCAGTAGGCATCGGCACGAACAGTGTAAAATCCACCATCTTCCGGATAATTTCCACGGCCTGGTTTAAAGTTGGCCATTAAACAACCCTTTTTATTACGCAGGTAATAGTTACCCCAAGGGAACATTGATTGTGAACGGCCGCCACGGGCTGCATATTCCCATTGAGCCTCTGTAGGCAGGCGAAAGTCTGACTCCTGTGCTCTTTTCTTAGAATCGAGGTATGAGTTTAATAACAGTGTTCTCCAGTTACAGAAAGCCTCGGCTTGTTTCCAGCTTACTCCAACAACCGGATAATTTCCAAAAGCCGGGTGAGAGAAATATCTTTTTGTCATTGGCTCATTATAGGAATAAGCAAAGTCGCGGATCCATGCCAGGGTATCAGGATAGATTGGAACAGGCTTTCTTATAATAAACTTTGATCTTGGTTTGCCTGCATTTTCTCTTTTTGCTGCCTCTTTCAGGTCAAAAGCTTCGTATTGATAAACCATTTTATTGGGATCCAACTCCATTTTTCCAAAAATCCTGTCATCGGGAGGCAATGCTATTGAAGTAGAACCTAATTTTTCATTTACCTCCTTCTGGCCCCAAAAAGTTCTCATTTTTGCCCTGTCTATATACTCGTTACCATCTTTACCGGTTTTTACAAACCCCAGTTCTTTACCCACTACTGAGTCGCGGACCCAATGTACAAATTGACGATATTCATTATTGGTAATTTCGGTAGCATCCATCCAAAAACCGCTGATAGATACAGCACGGTTACGGGCACTAAATGCAAAAGCAGGATCCTCATCACTGGGACCCATATGGAACGTACCCTGAGGAACATAAACCATTCCCGGAGGTCTTGGCAATGAATACTTGCCACTTGGCGCAATGCCATGTACCTGTCCGTCGTTTGGCAGGCTTCCGCCCTTGCCGTTTTTCTTTCCACCTAAAATGCCACAACTTGCCAGTAAAAACATACTGAAGATGGCATACAAGGCGTAACTAAGGTTTTTCATATTCATACACTTAAGGGGTATTGGGCAAATATAATGTTTTGAACTATTCGCAGCCACAAGGTTATAATTTATTTTTTAAAATCAAAGCGTATTTTTCAAGGTAAAATTTCTAACGGTGGCCAGCTCTGTTTTATTGTATTAACTTAAAATTAATTACTGATTTTCTCCCTTGTTTATCAGTGAGATAAGCTCTTTTGCGGAAAATACGGGTGGAAGGCAGGTGTTATTACTACACAGAAAAATCATTGATTGATCTGATGACTTTTTGCCAGCAAGTAATGGGAACCCCAATTCCGCATTTTTGGATGCCATTAAAACACGGTGCGGGATGTATTTCGTCAGGATTTCTTTGTGTATTTGATTGAATTCAGCCCCTAGAATAGCTATTTCATTGGTTCCTTCAGTAATCTCCTGTAGCAAACAAGCCCAATTTCCAAAAGAAGAAGAATACTTATTGATGGCAACTCCCAGCGACGAAACCATATCAATACTCCTTTGTTTCCAGGATTTTATGTCAAAAAGTATTGAAAGTTGCCAGAGATTATATGCCATTACCGAATTACCTGAAGGAACAGCCCCATCATAAACTTCTTTTTTTCTGATAATCAGATCGCTTTGTTTAATTGAAGTATAAAAAAAGAAGGGTGTTTCGTCTTCACTAAAATTTTCTAAAACAAATTCAGTTAACATTTTTGCCTTGAAGAGCCATTTTCTATCCGCTGTTATCTCTTGCAGGTTGATTAAAGCCTGAATTACAAAGGCATAATCATCTAAAAATGCAGGGTGACTGGCAACATCGTTTTTCCAGGTATGGTATAACTGGCCTGATTCCCCATCAGAAAATTTTTGAAGAAGGAATTCCATATTGCTTATTGCCAATTTTCTGAAATCTTCATTTCCGGTTGCTGCATATGCTTTGCAGATGGCCGCATTCATAAGGGCATTCCATCCCAATAGTATTTTATCATCCAGTAATGGACGGATCCTTTTGTTTCTTTGTTCCAGTAACTTTTTTTTGCAATTATTTAGAAAGTTCTTCAATTCTTCAATAGCCATCCCTTTTTCGGCTGCAAATATTTCCAGCCGCTTTTTAACCCTTAGAATATTTTTGTTTTCCCACCCTGCCTGTTCCGCAGAAAGGTTTCCTCGTTTTGTAATATCATAGTATTCACAAAAAACATCCGTGTCGTTTTCCAAAATCATATTTACTTCTTCCTTGCTCCATAAGTAGAATTTTCCTTCCACCCCTTCACTATCGGCATCGAGTGCTGCATAAAATCCCTTTTGAGGATGCATCAGTTCCTCTTGAATAAAAGCCAGTGTTTCTTCCATCACTTCTTTATATCGTTCAATTTTTGTGTACTGATATGCCTCACTAAGTACAGAAACAAGTAATGCATTATCATATAGCATTTTCTCAAAATGAGGTGTCAGCCATTCTGTATCTGTTGAATACCGGGAGAATCCGCCTCCCACCTGGTCATAAATACCACCTTCAATCATTTTATCGAGAGAAAGCAAAGCCTGTTTTAAAGCAATCTCACCTAAAAAATTATCCTCATCAATACTTTCCGACGAATGATAACCAGCTTGTAAATTTCTTTCCCGGCAATAGGAAAATCGTAATAAAAATTGAATTGAAAATGTTTGAGGAAACTTTGGCGCCCGACCAAAACCACCCCATTCTTTATCAGCAGATTTCAACAAATTTTGTACGGCTCCTTCAATTTTAATGGAAGAAAAAATTTCATCTTCCGGAATCGTTTGAATACCAAAAGCATTTGATTTTAATAAATGCTCAGTAAGATTTTCGGCTTGTGCATCAATTTCATGTCTTCTTTCCCGGAATGCCTGTACAACACCCAGGAGTGTTTCTTGCCAGGAAGGTCTGTTGTGAGCCCGGTTTGGGGGGAAATAAGTTCCTCCAAAAAATGGTTTTTTATCTGGCGTAAGAAAAACATTAAGTGGCCAGCCCCCGCTGCCTGTCATAGCCTGTACAGCGTCCATGTAAATATGATCGAGATCCGGTCTTTCCTCCCTGTCAATTTTTATATTGATGAAATGTTCATTCATCAGTTTTGCAGTGTCTTCATTTTCAAAACTTTCTCTTTCCATTACATGACACCAATGACAGGCCGAATATCCTATACTTACCAAAATTGGTTTGTTTTCAGATTTTGACTTATTCAATGCTTCCCTTCCCCATGGATACCAATTAACCGGGTTATGAGCATGCTGCCGCAGGTAAGGACTGCTTTCGTGGATGAGGTGATTAGTAAATTTCATAGAATCATTTAAATTATAACGAAGTTGGCAGATTAAAGTTCTTTGAAAACAAAAAGGACACTTTGTGGAGTGTCCTGGATTATTTTTTCTGTAATAGTTATTTCTTTTTTATCCTGGTCGCCAAAAAAAGTTCAAGTGCAGCCACCATGCTTGGCATTTGAGGTTGCGGTGCTTTGATTTCCAGGGTTAATCCTGCTTCTTCAACAGCTTTTGAAGTGTTGTTGCCAAATGCCCCAATCACAGCTCCGTTTTGTTGGTACTTCGGCATATTTTCAAATAAACTTCTTACGCCACTTGGAGTAAAGAAACAGATAATATCATACTCCGTTTTTGCCAATACTTCTTTAACATCGCTGCTTACACTACGATACATAAAACCCAAAACAAATTCGCAATTATTTGCTTTTAACCAATTGACTATTTCATTATCCTGTTGATTTTCAGAACAGACATATAGAAACTTTTCATTGGCTTTATGTTTATTGATCACATCAAACATGCTCTTATTGGTACCATCAGCACCATAAAACACTTTACGTTTACGGTAAAGAATGAACTTCTGCAAATAAAGTGCTACTGATTCAGTAATACAGAAGTACTTGGTTTCCTGGGAAACATTAACCTTCATCTCTTCGCACAAACGAAAGAAATGATCGATGGCATTTCTACTGGTAAAAATGACACCGGTATAATGTTGAATTTCAATTTTTTGTTTTCGGAAATCTCTTGCTGCTATTCCTTCCAGGTGTATAAATGGATGAAAGTCCAGTGTTACACGATACTTTCTTTCCAGTTCAAAGTAGGGCGACTTTTCACTATCAGGCCGTGGCTGTGTAATTAAAATTTTCTGTAGTGATTTGGCCTGATCGCTGGCCTTCTTAACCTCATTTTTGCTCATGTTCTGTTCGGCTAAAGTTATATGCAAAGTTAAGTAGTTTGATTGAAAAATATCAACAAAGCCTTGTAAACCAGTAAAAGAGGTGCAATTTCAAAAGCACAGACATAAATCAGGAAATGAAAAAGGTTGATTTTTACCTCATTTCGGACTATTGATAAGGTCATAATAATCCTGTATATCAGAATCAAGGCTATCAAAATCCAGGAAAATGTGAGTCCAACTGAATAGAATTCCCCGGTAGAAAAAGCGATAATAAGCAAGAAAGGAATCAGTAAAATTCCTATCATTTTATTTACAACAAAAACGATAAAAATATAAGAATCGGCAACTTCCTCCATATTGAAAAGCCATCCAAAGATTTTTAAACCGGCGAATTTGATAAAATAGGCAGCAGACAGACCAAGGCAGGAATATAAAAAAGTGAACCAAAAATTTGAGGGTGCCACCATCTTAAAATGTTGCAAAATAAAAGAGAGGTACAGCCCAGCTACTATTACAAAAAAACCATTCATTAACAAAGACGGAAAAGCTGTTTGCATCAATTGCTCTCTAACTTGTTTTTGTTTTAGTGTACGCCGGAAAAAAAGGCGAAAAAGGTCATTAAAATATTTGGGGAATGTGCTTCTTACTATGGCAAAAATTATTAACAAGAAAACAATCAGATAAAACAGTATTTCTTTCCCGTTAACCTGTTTTAAACTGGAAACAAATGTTTCGGTTACCTGCTTTTTAAAATTAAATTGGGGATGTTTTGATAACGGGCTCCACTCCAGTGGTAATACCTGGTAAGGAGCTATTTGCTGAATTGGCCTCGTTGAGTCTACCAAGACCCTTTTTAAACTGCTTATAGAATCAGCCGCAGTAAAAGCCAATGAGTTATTTCTGGGGAAAGAGTCAATTCTTTTCAATGAATCAACTACCTGGTTTGCCGTGGCATTTCCGGTTACTTGGGCATTTGAAAAAAACCCTGCAAATAATAAAAAAATTAAAATGTGTATCCTGTTCAAATGGAAAAAATTAAAGTGCAAAAGTATTGAAGTGAAACATATACTGAACTGAAAAACAAAAAAGGTAGAATATGATTAGTCACACATCTTTTCTACCCGTATAATTCCAAATTTTGGATTGATAGTATAGCTGCCGTGTATTACCGGGCTTATTGATTTCAAAAAAAATCCGCAGCCTGTTGACTGCGGATTTATACAATTAAACAAATTTAATAAGTGAACGTTTTTACAGATTCCATTTTCTCGTCCAACACCTCAAAATCCATATTATTATTTTCAAACAGCTCAGTTTTCATTTTCTCCGCAAAAGCTTTAATTTTCTGTAATCCATCCTCATCCAGAAATGAAGTTTGAAATGGAGCTCTAATATGTATTCCATTATCTCCCTTTTTATCAATAATAAAATCATTATTACTACTATTGGTAAAAAACTCCTCTCCTGCCAGGTACGCTGCTAAAGAAGCAGCTTCCTCACTTGTAATATCATTGGAAAAAAATAGAGTGTTGTTGAATACTTCTTTTTTATTCATTGCTTTTAATTCATCCAAAACACTGTTAGATTCCAAAACCTTTTTATTATAGGCAATTGTTTTTATGTCTTTAAATTTATCATCCGTATAAATTATATCCACAGGGACTTCGTTAAAAACCTGTTTACTCATCTGGGCACCTATCATCTCAAAAATTGCATCTACATTTTTTACTTCTGCCAGCTTTTTTTCATTTACCACAAATCTGGCTTCAATTTTTTTATCATTTTTAATTAGCTGAACAGAACGGGTCTGATCATCATTCAAAAAATATTTTTCCTCTTCGAGGAACTTACCAACCGCTTTCGCATCATTTTCATTAATACCATCGCCTTTATAATAAACTTCTCCTTTATGACCAGAAAAAGTTACTTTTTTACCGTAATTGGTACAGGAAGACAGTGTTATCAGGCTGATTGCAACTAAGGAAAGTTGCCACCTTATTTTAAGAAGCTTCATGATTTATGGTTTTGTATAAAAATAATCAGAAATAACTAACAAACCCAAGATGAATTTTTGATTGCCGGAGGTTAAACTCTGTGTCATTTCTTTTACCAATGGCCCAAGCCAGGTTAAAAACTCCTGCTTTTGTTTCAAAAGCAAGTCCCAGTCCGGTACCAAAGTAAGTATAATTTTTCTTCGCTGCCTGGCTGGCATTCCTGCCCCATCCACCATCTGCCAGCACATAAAAAAAAGAATTTTGACCAACAAGGTATCTGTATTCAAGTGTTGCCAGCGAAAAGTGAGACAGGTACTGGCTTTCTTCATCAAAGCCTCTTAATAACTTATATCCCCCCAGTTGAAATAATTCATTCCTGAAAACATTTCCACTTTGAAATATCCCGGCATTAATGGCTGTCTTAATAGTGCTACGCTGGTTTCCAAATGGAAAATATCTTGAAGCCATTAGCCTTACCCTCAGTTGGTAGGTTTTTAATTTCAGTGTATCATACAGTTTTTCAAAATCAAACCCGGGATCATTCGAATCTTTTAATTCCAGAATTTCATTGTTCTTCGTAATCTTTTTTGTCCCGATGGAAGTACTTATTCTGAATTCATTTCCAGATTTTGGATTAAGCCGATAGTCAGTATTATTGAAATCATATTCCAATCCGATATTTAAAGAACTAACATCTGCGAGGTCTGGCAATTGTCTGCTCTGAATTATAGAAGTAGCATTAATCCCTCCCTGGCTAACAATAGTCTGTACCCGCTGAATAAAAAGCTTTCCAGACTGGCTTGTATTTAATGTGTATTGTGCTCCCAGTTCAAAATTTACATTCAAAAAACTGCTGTCCTTTCTAAACATATCAAAAGTAAAATCCAAACCAACGGGTGATCTAAACAGGTATGGATGACGGTATAATAAATTTAATCTCGGAGATTTTTGTTGTATTTGCTGCCAGTTTAGGCCAATTGTTTCGCCGGCATTTAATGCGTTTTTCAATAATATACTGGCCTCGCCGGTTATCAGCAATTTTTTTGAAGAAAGCTGGTCGCTATTAGGTAAAAAACCAATTAATACATTTACCTGGCTACTTTTCTTTTGCTTCAGGTACATATTTATAACAGAACCTGTACCCAGATATGTAATATCAAAAGTCTTTTCTTCTTCTATATAAGTCAACTCTTTTATCTTCTTATTTACCTGCAGTAGTTTCTCTTTACTATAAATACTGCCATTGGAAATGTTGAGGTATTGTTGCAAAAAGGTACCGGATACTTTAGCATTACCATAAACCCGAATGCTGTCAATTTTATACAAAGGGCCTTTGTTTATTTTTAGTAAGGCAAAAGCACTATCCTTATTCAATTGCAGACTATCCAGAAATACTTTGGCAAACGGATACCCAGTATTTTCCAGTGTATTCAATAATTTTTGTTGCCATGCCGATATCTCGGTAAAGTCCATGTACTTTTTAGTAAAGAGATTTTCCCGCCAGCCAACTGCATTTAGCAAAGAAGGTTCTATGCTTTTAGTATCTAAAACAGCCCATTTATATTGTTCTCCAAAAAATATCACTACCCTTGCAGCGTCAGTTTCATACATAACAGAATCAATTGAAACAGCAATAAACCCCTTTGACTGTAACAAACCGGGTAATATGCTGATATATTCTTTACAGGCAAGCTTTGAAGAAAACTGAGTTTGCAAACCCGTTTTTGAAATGATTGGGGCCGCCTCCGTATCAATTCCCTGAATAATGAGTGTATATTTATTTTGTGCTGATACATTTTTTATCAACAACACAAAAACGAGCACCGATATTTGCAGTCTGAATTTTCTCACTTTTAGGAGAATATTATTAGCCGGGTAGTTGGAAATTCATTAAAGGTTTATTTTTCTCTAACTTTCTATACTTCATGGCTTTTTTTATTCATTCAGTAAAAATATTCATTAAAAATTAAACAAATTGGCAGGAATTTATATTCATATACCTTTTTGCAA
>JBARSW010000009.1:0-10999 GCA_049644925.1 Chitinophagaceae bacterium
GAAATGAGTTTTCGCCAGAGCGAAGGAGATGCCACTGTTAAACTGTTTGCCGGTAGTTATGTAAAAACAGATTTAGCGGCTTTAGCTGAACGGTTAAAAGATGTGGACGCCATTGTTTTTGCAGGAGGAATTTCACCGCAATTAGAAGGAGAAGAAATGCCCGTAAAGGTTCCGGGTTTTATTGGTGGCGATCGGACTACTATAATGTTACCTGTTGTACAAACAGCATTATTAAAAGCATTGAAAGCCACTGGTAAACCGCTTGTATTTGTAATGCTAACCGGCAGTGCAATTGCCATACCATGGGAAGATGAAAATATTCCCGCTATTGTAAATGCCTGGTATGGCGGACAAAGTGCCGGTACTGCGGTGGCTGATGTTTTATTTGGTGATTATAATCCGGCAGGAAGATTGCCGGTTACATTTTATAAAAGTGATAATGATTTACCTGGCTTTAGTGATTACAGCATGAATGGAAGAACCTATCGTTATTTTAAAGGCGATGCATTATATCCGTTTGGTTATGGATTAAGCTATTCTTCTTTTACATATAGTAATCTGAAAGTTGTGCCACAATTAAAAAAAGGGATCAATACAAAAGTTTCAGTTACAGTAAAAAATACGGGTAAGCTGGGTGGAGAAGAAGTAGTCCAACTGTATTTATCTCACCAGGGTAATGTGAAGGCACCATTGAAAGCATTAAAAAGTTTTCAACGCATATTCTTAAAAGCTGGTGAAAGTAAGAACTTGGTTTATACCCTGACACCGGAACAGCTTTCTTTAATTGGTGAAGACGGAAAATCTTACCAACCTAAAGGTAAAATCATGATAAGCGTAGGTGGTGGTCAACCGGGTGTTAAAAACAAAAGTACCAGTAATGTAATCAGTAAAGCAATTACCATTCAATAGACAAAAATGAAAAAGATTTTTATACTTAGTGCTGGATTGCTGCTGGCATGCTGTATTGCTGCGCAGGTTCGGCTACCCCGATTGATTCGTGATAGCATGATTTTGCAACGGGATACAAAAGTAAATATGTGGGGATGGGCTGCGGCCAATGAAAAAGTAGCTGTAACATTTAACAACAACCGTTATAAGACAAAAGCAGATAAAGAAGGTAACTGGAAAATACAATTGTCACCCACAAAAGCAGGCGGTCCTTACAGCATTAAAATTTCCGCTAAGAATATAATTACGTTAAAGGATGTTTTTTTTGGAGATGTTTGGTTTTGCAGCGGACAAAGCAACATGGTTCATCAAATGAATATTCATGATGTGACCTATGCAAAAGAAATTGCCGAAGCAAATGTTCCGCAGATAAGACAGTTCTGGATTCCGACATTGACAAATTTACAAGGCTCGCAAAATGATTTACCAACTGGTTACTGGAAAGCTGCTGTGGGTGAAGATATAAGGCCGTTTTCGGCAGTTGCTTATTTTTTTGCAAAGAAATTATTTGAAAAGTATCAGATACCCATCGGCATTATCAATGCCAGTGTAGGTGGTACACCCATTGAAGCCTGGACCAGTGAAGAAGGATTGAAAGATTTTTCTTCATTAGCTTCCACTATTCAGAAAAATAAAGACACTTCCTATATCAACAGTTTTAACAGGCTGCCTCCTGCAAATGCCGGCAAGCCCATTCAGGCAGATGCTGGATTGGCGGAAAACACAAAATGGTATGATGTTAATTATTCACCCAAAGGGTGGCGTAATATTAATATTCCCGGATACTGGGAAGATCAGGGCATCAAAGATCTAAACGGCGTGGTTTGGTACAGAAAAGAAATAGATATTCCTGCTTCGATGACGGGCAAACCAGCCAAAGTTTTTTTAGGAAGAATTGTGGATGCAGATGAATTGTATTTAAATGGCAAACTGGTTGGTAAAACAACTTATCAGTATCCTCAACGCAGGTATATTTTACCAGCTGATATATTAAAGGCAGGAAAAAACATCTTTGTCGTCCGGGTAACAAACACAAATGGTAAAGGAGGATTTGTACCGGATAAACCTTATTGCTTATTTGCAGGTAATGATACGATTGACCTTAAAGGCACATGGCAATATAAAGTAGGTGAAGTTTATATTCCCCGTAGTTTCTCCGATAGCTTTAGGGGTGGTGGCATCTCTGCACAAAACCAACCTGCCGCCTTATATAACGCAATGGTAGCACCCGTTATTAATTATAACATTAAGGGATTTCTGTGGTATCAGGGTGAAAGCAATACAGGAAGGCCGGAAGAATATGCCAGACTGCAACCTGCATTAATTAACGACTGGCGCACCAAATGGAATCAGATTGAATTGCCTTTTCTATATGTTCAGCTACCGGGGTATATGGATTACAATTATATTCCATCCGAAAGCAGCTGGGCTATGCTCAGGGAATCGCAATTAAAATCACTATCTGTTGCTAATACAGCAATGGTCGTGGCCATTGATCTGGGCGAATGGAATGACATACATCCTGATAATAAAAAAACGGTTGGTGAACGCCTTGCATTGGCTGCTCTTAAAATTGCCTATGGAGAGAATATTGTGCATTCAGGTCCCGTTTATCAATCCTACAAAACGGAAGGCAATAAAATTACTATAAGCTTTACCAATACAGGAAGCGGTTTAATTGCAAACGATGAGGAACAGGTTGCAGAATTTGCAATTGCAGGTGCTGATAAAAAATTTGTTTGGGCCAGAACA
Source organism: Chitinophagaceae bacterium (assembly GCA_049644925.1). Lineage (GTDB taxonomy): Bacteria > Bacteroidota > Bacteroidia > Chitinophagales > Chitinophagaceae > JJ008. The sequence continues at coordinate 2,701 of JBARSW010000009.1, forward strand.
AAAATAGAGGGCGATAAAGTTATTGTGTGGAGTGATGCTGTTGCAAACCCGGTGTATGTAAAATATGCCTGGGCAGATAATCCTGTAAATCCAAACCTGTATAACAAAGAGGGATTACCGGCTTCTCCCTTCAGGACTTATGAATAATTGATTAAAAATATTGCATACCAAATCTTTTCTCTGGTTCAATTAAATGTATTATGAATCGCCGGTTACAGTCATTGGTGGGTTACATGGAGAAGAGACCTTTTGCAATATACCGGATTGATTTTTAAGTGTTAAAAAATGACCTGCAAATGATACGATTTTATAAATTGATAATGTCTGAGGTTAACCTCTTACAACATAGAAAGTTTTGGTTTATACTATTGGTTACTGGCATTTATTTTTTTTGTCCCAATATTTCTTTTGCACAAACAAAGAGAAGCTCCAATAAAAACAACGCTGCATTTGTAACCGGAAAATACCGCAATCTTTTTAAAAAAGCAGGTTACAGGAAGTCAGAAATAGAAATGAAAGTTGAAAAAGCATATAAAGATTTGTTTGAAAGCACAGCAGGAATCTATTTTGAAGTGGGAGATTCGATGGCCTATGTATCCGATCTGAAAAATCATGACGCCAGAACAGAAGGGCTTTCATACGGAATGATGGTTGCAGTACAATTAGATAAGAAAGAGGTGTTTGACCGTATATGGCGCTGGTCGAAAAAATATCTGCAACACCAGTCGGGGACAAGAGAAGGATATTTTGCCTGGAGTATCAACCCGAAAACATTGAAAAAAAATTCTGAAGGTTCCGCTTCCGACGGAGAATTATATTATATCACCAGTTTGTTATTTGCGGCAAACAAATGGGGCAATAATACAGGTATTAATTACTATGCTGAAGCAAGAAGAATACTGGATGCAATGTGGAAGAAGGATGGAACGGGTAATATTTACAACCTCATCAATACAGAACATAAACAAATCACATTTGTACCCGAAGGCAACAATTATAAATGGACCGATCCTTCTTACCATTTACCTGCTTTCTATGAAGTATGGGCAATGTATGCCAAAGATGGACATGAACAATTTTATAAAGATTGTGCAGATACATCCCGTGCTTTTTTACACAGGGTCTGTCATCCTGTAACCGGATTAAATTATGATTATACAGAATTCAGCGGACAGCCTCATGCTACAAGATGGATGCCACCCGGATTCCGTTACGATTCATGGCGTGTACCAATGAATATTTCTATGGATTATGTTTGGTTTGGAAAGGATAAAGTATGGCAGGAAGATTATGCAAAACGTTTTCAAAATTTTCTCCGCTCAAAAGGGTTGGAAACTTATGACGATCAGTTTAACACAGATGGCAGTAAACCCGATTTTATTCTTCAGGCTGGCCCTGTTAAAAAACTGCGCCATTCAATTGGTTTAGTATCTACCGCCGCAACAACATCATTGATTACGAAGGATAAGAAAAATTTTGATTTTGTAAACGCAATCTGGAATGCGAAGCTGGAACCTTATGAAGATGGTTACTTCGATCCTTATTATGATGGATTGATGTATCTGTTCAGTCTGATGCATCTTAGCGGCAAGTACCATATTATAAAACCACAGGTCAATTAATATTTATTTAAAAACAATTGCACTTTAAAAGTTACCAAGTATGAAGAAGTTATTTTTTATTATCGCTGCTGCATTTCTTTTAAATCTATCTGCTGTTGCACAGGAGCCGGTAAAGCCGGCAACAATGGGTTTTGATACGGTTCGTACCAATATCACTCATGGTAAAATTGATACCATCACCTACACATCTAAAACAGTTGACAGAAAAAGACGGGCTTTAATTTATACGCCACCGGGATATTCTAAAACAAAAAAATATCCTGTATTGTATTTGCTTCACGGAATTGGCGGCGATGAGAAAGAATGGCTGAATGGCGGACAGCCGCAGGTTATTTTAGATAACCTTTTGGCCGATGGAAAAATTGAACCAATGATTGTGGTAATGCCCAACGGAAGAGCCATGAAAGACGACCGGGCAGGAGGCAATATGATGGCGCAGGACAAAGTACAGGCGTTTGCAACGTTTGAAAAAGATTTGCTCAATGACCTTATTCCGTTTATTGAAAAGAAGTATTCTGTTTTTACTGACAGAGAACACCGTGCTGTTGCAGGCTTATCAATGGGGGGTGGACAATCATTGAATTTTGGTTTGGGTAATTTAGACAAGTTTGCATGGATCGGTGGTTTCTCTTCTGCACCCAATACCAAAACGCCACAGGAACTGGTGCCTGATATAGCAGCAGCTAAAGAAAAAATAAAATTATTGTATATGTCTTGCGGTGCAAGTGATGGATTGATTTCATTCAGTAAAAGATTGCACGATTATTTAGTTAAGAATGATGTTCCGCATATTTATTTTATTGAACCGGGCGTACATGATTTTAAAGTGTGGAAGAATGGTTTGTTCATGTTTTCACAGTTAATTTTTAAACCGGTTGATCCATCCACTTTTTCAAAGTATCCGGTTGCAGGCGCACCTGCTCCATCTAATATCAGAAATGTTCCCTATCCGCAAATAACAACAGACAGCCGTGTGATATTTAACATCAAAGCACCTGATGCCAAAAAGGTACAAATTGATTTGGGTAAGAAATATGATTTGGTTAAGGACAACGATGGTGTTTGGAAAATAACTACTGATTCTATCAGCGAGGGTTTTCATTATTATTCATTATTGATTGATGGTGTAGCCGTTGCAGACCCCGCCAGTAAATCTTTCTATGGAATGGGCCGTATGGCAAGCGGTATAGAAATTCCATTCAGCGGAGGTGCTTATTATGCAATGCGAAATGTGCCACATGGCGATATACGCATCAAAAAATATTTTTCTCCTGTTACCCGTTCGTGGCGTCAGTTTTATATCTACACGCCGCCGGCATATGATTCTGCAGTAAATGAAAAATATCCTGTACTCTACATTTTACATGGTGGTGGTGAAGATGAAACCGGTTGGGCTACACAGGGTAAAACTGATCTCATTCTTGATAACCTTATTGCCGCAGGCAAAGCAAAACCTATGCTGATTGTTATGCCGGATGCAAACATTGGTGCAGGTGGCTTTAGTACAGGTGGTATTGAAAGTTCATTAAAATTATTCGAACGGGAAATGAAAGAAGCGATCATTCCTTTAGTTGAAAAAAATTACCGCACATTGATAGATGGAAATAGCCGTGCCATGGCGGGGTTATCGCTGGGGGGTATGCATACACTCTATACTGGAATTAACAACACAGATAAATTCGCTTACCTCGGTGTATTCAGCTCGGGCTGGATAGTACCGATGATGAACAGCATCAGCGATAAACAATACACTTTCCTGAAGGAAAATACAGTGATGGTCAATAATAATTTAAAATCATTCTGGATTTCACAAGGAGGTAAGGAAGATATCGCCTGGAAGAATGGACAGGTTATGCTGGGAAAATTAGATGAGGTGAAAATAAAATATACGTACAGTGAATATCCCGGCGGGCATACATGGCCAGTGTGGAGAAACAATCTGTACAATTTTGCACAACTTCTTTTTAAATAAAAATGATTTAAACAACAGAGGATGAAACAAAGAACTGTAAGAATTTTATTTGTTGGGTGCTGCCTTTTTTTTAGCACTGCTATCGCAGTTGCTCAGCAACACCCTTATCAAAACCCCACATTAAGTTCGGAAGAAAGGGCTAAAGATCTGATCTCAAGATTAACATTGGAAGAAAAAGCCTCACTGATGTTTGATCAGTCGCCCGCAATACCAAGATTGGGCATTAAGAAATTTAACTGGTGGAGTGAAGCATTGCATGGGTTGGCAAACAATGATAACGTAACTGTTTTTCCTGAGCCCGTTGGTATGGCTGCATCGTTTGATGATTCATTGGTGTATAAAATATTCAATGCAACTTCAGATGAAGCCCGTGCAAAATATCATGATGCACTCAGAAACGGAAAAGAAAACAGACGTTTTTTAAGTCTTTCTGTGTGGACACCCAATGTAAATATATTCCGTGACCCCCGCTGGGGACGTGGCCAGGAAACTTATGGCGAAGATCCTTACCTCACTTCAAGAATGGGTATTTCAGTTGTTAAAGGATTACAGGGGCCGGCAGATGCAAAATACCGTAAACTGTTAGCATGTGCCAAACACTATGCGGTACATTCCGGACCAGAGTGGAGCAGGCATACATTGAATCTGAATAATATTAACCCAAGAGATTTATGGGAAACTTATTTGCCTGCTTTTAAATCGCTGGTGCAGGATGCGGATGTTCGCCAGGTGATGTGTGCTTATCAACGATTAGATGATGAACCTTGCTGTGGCAACATCCGTTTACTGCAAACCATCCTTCGTGAAGAGTGGGGTTTTAAATATGTTGTCGTATCTGATTGCGGTGCTGTTACCGATTTCTTTACCAGTCATAAAACTTCTTCCGATGCAGTACATGCTTCATCTAAAGCAGTTTTATCAGGTACTGATGTTGAATGTGTGTGGCAGGGATATGCCTATGAAAAATTACCCGAAGCAGTAGCCAAAGGATTAATAAAAGAAAAAGAAGTGGACAGTCATTTACTGAAAGTATTGGTTGGCCGTTTTGATTTAGGCGATTTTGACGATAATGCTAATGTACCATGGGCAAATATTCCGATGTCAATAATAAACAATGATGAACACCGGAAACTGGCATTGAATATGGCGCTTGAATCAATGACATTACTGCAAAATAAAAACACTGTTCTGCCAATAAAAAAATCTGCAAAGAAAATAGCTGTAATTGGCCCTAATGCAGATAATGAACCCATGTTGTGGGGAAATTATAATGGAACACCTGTAAGAACAATTTCTATTCTGAACGGAATCAAATCGAAACTTCCTGCAAATAGTGTTTTATATGATAAGGCATGTGACCTTGTTGAGAACAAAATAACACAGAGTTATTTTTCAAAAACAATAGCAGCAGGAAAAAAAGGGTTTAAAGCAAGCTATTGGAACAATCGTGAACGCACCGGTGATATTGTTATAACAGACCAGATTTCTAATCCATTTAAAATTACTACTGCAGGCGATCATGAATTTGCATCAGGTGTTAAACTGGTAGCCTTCTCTGCCAAATACGAAGCTGAATTTACAGCACCCGAAACAGAAGAAATCGTTTTTAAAGCAGGTGCAACCGGTTATTTCGAATTATTTGTAAATGGCAAATCACTTGCACGTTATAATAACTGGCGTACGCTTCCTTCAAGAATTGCTTACAATGTTGAAAAAGGAAAAACCTATCAAATAGAAATCAGGTATGCACAATTAAATAACTGGCAGGCCAATCTTGAATTTGATTTTGGTAAAGAACTGGATATAGACTTTACGGCACTTATAAATAAACTGAAAGGAATTGATTTGGTTGTTTTTGTTGGCGGACTTTCAACATTACTGGAAGGTGAAGAAATGCCGGTGAACTTTCCGGGCTTTAAAGGCGGCGACCGTACCGATATTGAATTACCATTGGTACAACGCAATTGTTTAAAGGCATTGAAAGCAGCAGGTAAAAAAGTGATTTTTGTTAACTGCTCCGGTTCTGCAATTGGCATGGTGCCCGAAACGCTAAGCTGTGATGCTATTCTTCAGGCGTGGTATGGTGGTGAATCTGGCGGACAGGCTGTTGCCGATGTTTTGTTTGGTGATTACAATCCTTCAGGTAAACTTCCCATTACTTTTTACAAAGACACAACTCAGTTGGCAGATTTTGAAGATTACTCCATGAAAGGAAGAACCTACAGGTACTTGACTGCTGAACCGCTTTTCCAGTTTGGGTATGGCTTAAGCTATACCAGCTTCCATATAGGAGAAGCTCAGTTGAATAAAACACAAATTAAAACAGATGAAAGTCTTGCTGTTACAATTCCTGTTACCAATACAGGTAAAAGAAACGGCACAGAAATAGTACAGATGTATGTTAAAAAAGTAAACGACACAAACGGCGCTATTAAAACATTGCGTGGATTTAAAAGAACAGAAGTGATTCCCAGCAAAACAGTGAATGCCGTTATCGATTTACAGCCATCGGCTTTTGAGTTTTACAACAGTAAAACGTTGAAGATGGATGTAACAGCAGGCGAATATGAATTATGGTATGGTAACAGTTCTGCTGTAAAAGATTTGAGAATGATAAAAATTACTATTCAATAAGGAACTTAATATATCAACTGTATAAACATGAGCAAGAAGAAATTATTATTGATTATTGCATTATATTATTTGCCCTTAACCATACTGGCAGAAGATGGACATGAACTATGGTTAAAAAAAGTAAAGGCTGTACCTGTAAATATAGTTGCAGCAAAAAAAACTGCAGTGATAAACCTGGCTATACAGGAACTGCAGCAAGGCTGGACGGGAATATCAGGAGCAACAGTAACACTTTCTGTTAAAACAGATATTGCTATCAAAGGTGATGGTTTTAAACTAACCCCAAATAGTATTCAGGCAAATAATGAAGTGGGCCTTTTATACGGTGTTTATGAAATGTTACGCCGCCAGCAAACCCGCCAGTCATTAAAAAATGTTGAAATAATCAATCCTTCTTATCAACAGCGTATTTTAAACCATTGGGACAACCTGAACGGTTCAATAGAAAGAGGCTACGCTGGCCTATCCATATTCTGGAAAGGCGATAAAAATATTGTTGTTACCGATGATGATAGAAAATTGTGGACAGAATATGCCAGGGCAAATGCTTCTATCGGTATAAATGGAAGTGTATTAAATAATGTAAACGCTTCGCCACAAATATTAAGTACTGAAAATCTAAATCGGTTAAAAGCGATTGCAGATGTGCTTCGTATTTATGGCATCAAATCATATTTATCGATAAATTTTTCCTCGCCTGCAAAGTTGGGAGGATTAAAAACTTCTGATCCGCTGGATGCAGATGTTATTTCCTGGTGGACATCGAAAGTAAAAGAGATTTACCAACTCGTTCCGGATTTTGGCGGATTCCTGGTAAAGGCAAACAGTGAAGGACAACCCGGTCCGCAAGATTTTGGCCGCACCCATGCCGACGGTGCCAATATGCTTGCAGATATTATGAAGCCGTACAAAGGTATCATCATGTGGCGGGCATTTGTTTACAATCCAAATGAAAAGGACCGGGCAAAGCAGGCCTACCTTGAGTTTTTACCGTTAGACGGTAAATTCAAGGATAATATAATTGTGCAGGTAAAAAATGGCCCGGTTGATTTTCAACCAAGGGAACCATTCAGTCCATTGTTTGGTGCCATGAAAAATACATCAGTAATGCCTGAGTTGCAGGTTACTCAGGAATACCTGGGCCACTCATACCAGTTAGTGTTTCTTTCAACCATGTGGGAAGAATTTTTGAATAGCGATACCTACCAACAAGGAAAAGGAAGCACTGTGGCAAAATGTACTGATGGGAGTATTTTTAAACAGAATGTCACTGCCATTGCTGGTGTTGCCAACATTGGGCTTGATGCCAACTGGTGTGGTCATCCGTTTGCACAGGCTAACTGGTATGCCTTTGGCAGACTGGCTTGGAACAATACGTTGAGCAGTGAACAAATTGCAAAAGAATGGATACAGCTTAGTTTTTCAGATAAAAATAATTTACCCGAAGTAAATGATTGGGAACATAATTTCTTATTGCCCGTAAAGCAAATAATGTTACAAAGCCGGGAAGCTGACGTGAATTATTCTATGCCACTTGGCCTGCATCATATTTTTGCAGGCAATCATCACTATGGGCCGGGTCCCTGGTATGCACCCAACATCAGGGCAGACTGGACTCCGCCTTATTATCAGCAGGCCGCAGAAAATGGTATAGGTTTCAACAGGACAAAATCCGGCACCGATGCGGTTGATCAATATCACGAACCATTAGCATCTGCATTTAATGATATAAAAACATGCCCGGAAAATTATTTGCTATGGTTTCATCATGTGCCATGGAATTATAAAATGAAAAGTGGCAGAACATTGTGGGATGAACTCTGCTATCGTTACAATGACGGTGTAATGCAGGTAAGGCAGTTTCAAAAAAGCTGGGATGCATTGGAACATTATGTAGATAAAGAAATATTTACTGATGTACAAAGCAGGTTAAAAAGACAGGGAAAAGATGCACAGGTCTGGAAAGATGGATGCCTGCTTTACTTCCAGCAATTCAGCAAAATGCCTATTCCGTATGAATTGGAAAGGCCGGTTTATAATCTCAATTTTTTGAAAGCATCAGATATGCTGA
>JBARSW010000010.1:0-1882 GCA_049644925.1 Chitinophagaceae bacterium
TATTTTTGCCCGTTGAAAGCGGTGTAAACTGATTTATCATTACTGTAATTATATTCTGTGCCAACCCTGATGGCACTCAAACCTTTGAATTTTTTTTCCACTATCGCTTTGGCATTGAAATAATTTCCCATCATATCAAGATTGAATGATTTACCCTCCAGGTTGTTCAGCTGTACATCATTTTTATTTTTATCCTGCATGCCACTGTTAATATCATCTTTATTATTGGTATAAGAAGCCCCTAAAATAATTTTCCATTTGTTGGGGAGATTCTCCTTCCAATTCAGATTATGATAATGGTTGGTATTGCCCATGGAAAATTTATCGAGGTAGCCCAAAGAATCAATGCTGTTGGTGGTAAAAGCAAATTTATTACTGCTGAAATAACCATAGTATTTAATCATTCCTGTATTAGAAGTCTTGATCCTGAAATTAGCATCGGCATTGTGATAAGCAGGAAATCTGGAATAATCCTGTTTTTGCTTTATTACTGCAAAAGCAAGAGCCAGGTTTGTATAACTGTAACTGGCGCCCCAGGAAGATTTCTTGTTTTTTGAAAGTTGCTGATAGCCAAGGCTGCCATTCAAAAAACTAATGCCAATATTAGCGGAAGATTGTTCCGGAAGGTCAATAGACTCTAAAACTAATGCAGAGGATAAACCTTGCCCGTATAATGCAGAATATCCGCCGGTACTAAAAACAGTGCCTTTAAAAATAAAAGGCGAGAATCTGCCAAATTGGGCAATATTAGGTACACTGCTGAAGAAAAAATTATTAACAAGAGTGCCATCGATAAATGTTTTTGTTTCGGCAGCTGTTCCCCCCCGTACATAAAGGCCCTCACTTTCACCTACCTGTTGTGCTCCCGGTAATGTTTTTAATGCTTCAGTAATATCTGCATTTGCACCGGCTGTAGTTGCAATATCAATCGGATCGAGTACGGCTGCAGCTCTTTTCCTGTCACTGGCTTCGAAAGTTCCGGCAGAGAGCACCACTGCGGTCAATTCACTTATTTCCTGCTTCAGCAATGCATCTATTGTAATGGAACCTCCTTCCAGTTTAATAGATTGTTCAAATGATTTATAACCGATACTGGAGATAACTAATAATTGTTGTCCCTTTTCAGATGTCCTGAATGAATATTTACCAGAAGTGTCTGATGTAGCACCATCATAACTGTCTTTAATGGCAATGCTGGCACCTTGAACCGGGTTGTTCTTATTATCCTTTACTACACCTTTAATGGTTGTCTGTGCATTCATGTTCTGGAGCATAAAAGTCAGCAGTAACAAAGAAGTAATTTTGATTAAATGTCTCATAGCAAAGTCAATTTCACAACAAACATAAAGTGGTTTATATTATAAACCAAATATTTTCTATAAAAAAAACCGCTCCCGCCTAAGCGGGAACGGCCGGAACCCCTATATAAATAATATTAGTGTTTAATTATTTTCTGTTGAGCAGTTTGTCCTTCACATATCACTTTTACAATATAATAACCAGGGGCAAGACTGCTTACATTGATCGTTTCTGTTTGACTGCTGCTGGCAGTTTCATTTCTTTTAGCAACCTGCCCATTAGGATTATATATTTCATACACAGCTTTCTTGTTTTGCCAGTTTGCCGGTATTGTTATCCGAAGTTCATTAGTTACCGGGTTTGGATAGGTAAGGATTGAAACTGCATTATCTGTCTTACTGCCAATTCTGATAATTCTTGTTTCTGAAAGCTGGCTCTTACCATCAATGTCAACAGAACGAAGTCTGTAATAAATTATTTTTGAAGGGTTATTTGAAATATTATCAGACAAATTGTAATTGGCTTTATCAGTTGCGTTGCCATAAGCAAAAACAACACCTGCATCACTGTAGTTAATACCATC
>JBARSW010000011.1:0-3615 GCA_049644925.1 Chitinophagaceae bacterium
CCATATGCCCCATGGCAGGATGATTTTTCGGTACTTCCGGAAATATTTTTGAGAAAAACGGTCCGATAATTCTGGATAAGAAACGGATACCCCCTGCTTTTTCTGCAATGTTCATAAAACCCATAAACAAAGCCATTATGCCAATCAGGCCAATACAGAGATTTACAGCATCTTTTGTTGTTTCAAATACTCCATTGGCAGATTGGATTTTAAATACCCGGAAGTTCCCATCACCTGTTTTAAAAACTTTTTCTTTGCCCCAGATAGCAATCTTTTGAACAACAAGCTGATTATGTATCTGCACAGGTAATGCAGCAGAATCAATAACTCTTGCCGATACTGTATCTGTGTTTTTTCCTGTAACCAGGTTGCTAAAAATTTGCTCCTGACCCGGTTCAAAAAGGAATTTGCCTGAAGCTACTAATAAAGCAATCAGAATAAAAGCGGTCCAAATCCTGCTCAGTGCCATAATTGTTTATTGTTAATTTTTTAAAACTTGTGCCTTGCCTTGGTTCGTGTCTCCACGAACCAAACTAAAACTCATCATACAAGTCTTTTATAAAATCAAACGTCTTTTCATTCATTTCATAATATCTTGCTGATGAATACTTATAATCACTAGGTTCTATTGCTAACTGCCAATGCTCAGCCAGCGGGTTATTATGAATATACTTCAACTTTTGTACAGCAATTTTTTTATTGTATAACTGAACAGCTAATGGGTCCCTCTGCCAGAATTCATACGATTTGTTCACGGCATCGCATTTATAAGTCTCCAGTTTATTTCTATCTTTTTCCGTCAGCTTTTTCTTAAACAGGTGGGCGGTATACTTAAGAAAAGAGCCCTGGGGAGATTCTTTTCCATTTAATGCATTGATCCGCCAAATCAAATGAATATGATTAGGCATGATGACAAATGCAAAAACATCAATCTTGCTTTCTGAGCTTAAGTATTCCAAAGAACTAATGATAACATTTTTGTAGTGGTCATCTTGTAACAACCGCTGCCAATTGTTAATGGTAGCTGTCCAAAAGAAAATCTCTCCAATGTCCATATAAGATTTTCTTTTATTTTCTAACACTTCTTTCTTCACGGTTTCAATTTAGTATTTTATTATGGTTCGTGGAGACACGAACCTGGGCTTTAGATTTGTCAAATTCTATTAAAAGGAAAGTTAAGCAAATCTTGTTAACCCCGTTAAGTGAAATGCGATTCTCTTATCTTTGCAATCTTTAAAATCCCCTATAACCAGGGGATTTTCTGCCGAAATAATCTTTATACAAAAACAAAAATCCAGAAATGGCTTTACAAGCAGGCATCGTAGGTCTCCCCAATGTAGGAAAATCAACTTTATTTAATGCAGTTAGTAATAGCGCCAAGGCACAGGCAAGCAATTATCGTTTTTGCACTATTGATCCCAATGTGGGATTAGTGGATGTACCGGATCCAAGGCTGGCAAAGCTGGCAGAACTGGTGTTACCCAACCGCATTGTTCCCACACAAATAGAAATTGTTGATATAGCCGGACTTGTTCGTGGAGCAAGTAAAGGGGAAGGATTAGGCAATAAATTTCTTGGCAACATCCGTGAAGTGGATGCCATCATTCATGTGGTTCGTTGTTTCGAAGACGAAAATATTCTGCGGGATGAAGGAGCTATCAATCCGGTAAGTGATAAAGAAATAATTGAAACTGAACTTCAGTTGAAAGACCTTGAAAGTGTTGTAAAAAAAATACAACGGGCAGAAAAAACATTTAAGACTGATCCGAAACTAAAAGCTGAACATGATACGTTGGTCATTTGCAGAGAGCATCTTGAAAAAGGTAAAAGCATCCGTGAACTTGATTTAAATATTGTTGAAAGAGGTGCTATTGCTGATTTATTCCTGCTTACTGATAAACCGGTGCTTTATGTTGCTAACGTAGATGAAGCATCCATGCATACCGGCAATAAATACTCTGCCATGCTGAAAGAAGCGATTAAGAATGAGAAAGCCGAGCTCATTATCATGAATAATTCTATTGAAGCACAGATTCAGGAAATGGAAAACCCGGAAGACAGGCAGCTTTTTATGGAAGAATATCATATGAAGGAACCTGCACTCGACCGGTTGATTCATTCTGCCTACCGGCTGCTGAATCTATACACTTATTTTACTGCCGGAGTACAGGAAGTAAGGGCATGGACCATCCACCAGGGATGGAAAGCTCCACAGGCTGCCGGTGTAATACATACTGATTTTGAAAAGGGATTTATAAAAGCGGAAGTTATCGGATATGATGATTTTATAAAGTATGGTTCAGATGCTGCTTGCCGTGAAGCCGGTAAATTAAAAATAGAAGGCAGAGAATATATTGTGAAGGATGGAGATGTCATGCATTTCCGGTTTAATGTCTAAACCAGTATTTAAATCTACTAAAATAACGCTGTTATTCCGGCCCTTCCTAAATGAATGGTTCTGGATACTCCTGATTTTCTGCCATCATATTGGAAGTTCAATTCAAGATTGTTGAGCAATCTTTTATTAATTCCAAGTGACCATAAATAATTCTTTCCCGGCAAAAGTCCATCTAACATTATATAGCTGACCGTACTGTTGGCTATTGCATTATATTCAATTGTATTGAATGTAAACTTTCCTGTAATTGAACTGTTTTGAAGTATGTTGTATTTTGATTCAATGTTTATTGAATTAGAAGTAGATTCTTCATTACCATAGGCTGGCAGGTTTTTCTTCTTTTCAAACTTATAACCGGTTACCAATCTGAATTTTGTTCCGCTGATAAAAACTAAAAATGGTTCTGCATTATAAACGGAGAGTTCATAATTCCGGTTCGCAAATTTCGGAGTATACAAAGCGTTCATTCCTTTTTTACCATTCAGGGTAAATAAAAGGGAACGGCTGATATTCCACCTCCACTTCACTGTCCAGTCATTTATTTTTCTGCTCTCGTAACCATAAGTCAGCAACGATTTGCCGGTATTTCTGAAATTGCTGAAATCAATTCCCCACTTGCTGCTGAAACGGTTAAATGTAAATGTATTTACAATACTTGTTCCTAAAGTTATCAAGGCCGTATCATTAACCCCATATTTAAATGGATTAAACTCAAAACTTCCTTTGGCAATAGATTTTTTTGTTGTCTGAAAAGAAGTTACAAGATTCATTTTAGACAATATTTTTTTTACACCTGATAAATCGGAAGCAGTAAGTATTGCACGGGGGGATATTTCAAACCGGTAATTGAATGTTATATAATTGGCTTTGATAAATTCATTGGTGGGTGTGAGTATTCTTATGAATTTGGCCTGGTCCGGAAAAGCGGCCAGCTCAAATTCATTCAATTGTTGTACCCCGTCACTGTTATAATCAATCCAGGCATATTGCCCGGTTCCGGCTGGTACTTCCAGGTATGCAAAATCCCTTCGTTGTTCCTGGCCTGCTCCAATTTCGTACAATATATTTCCTGCAAGCAGGCCTTTCCATTCGTTCATACTATATTCTGCCCTACCCAAAATCGTTTCATCTTCTTTTTGCCTGGAGAAACTGTTATCATACACTTTTAATTTCCGGAATGTTGTATTCAGAAAGAAACGGCGATTCTGGTTTGCCGT
>JBARSW010000012.1:0-2762 GCA_049644925.1 Chitinophagaceae bacterium
GCATTTTCCATCAACTCCTTTACGGCACTTGCCGGTCGTTGAATTACTTCTCCGGCCGCTATCTGGTTGGCAATATTATCTGGTAATAATGTAATCTTATCTGGCACAAAATCTGCTTTAGCCGTCAAAAATAACCATTTCAGTTTTAAGCAACTATTGGCAGTCCTTTTACTTCAAAAAGGTTAATTTTAATACTCTTAATTTCAATAATTAAATTCTCCATTTTATGAAGAGATATTCTTTTTTCCTGGTCATATGTTTGATTGCATTTTTTTCCTCTTCAGCACAATATAAAAGTAAACTGAACAAAGACCAATGGGTAGACAGTGTGTTCAACAGCCTTAGCAACGAAGAAAAAATTGCACAGCTGATGGTTATCAGGGCTCATTCCAATTTAGGAGCAGATCATATTGAAAAGGTAATAAGCGATATTAAAAAGTACAATGTTGGCGCCCTATGTTTCTTTCAGGGTGGTCCAATTAGACAAGCTAACCTTACAAATTATTACCAAAGTATTGCCAAAACTCCGCTTATGGTCACCATTGATGGAGAATGGGGACTGGGAATGAGATTAGATAGTGTAACAAAATATCCATATCAATTAACACTGGGTGCAATAAACGATGAGAACCTGGTTTACCGGATGGGATTGGCTATTGGCGAACAATGTAAACGTATTGGTGTGCATGTTAATTATGCGCCGGTAGTTGACATCAATAATAATCCGAATAATCCGGTTATAGGCTATCGGTCTTTTGGTGAAGACAAGGACAAGGTTTCAAAATACGGAGTTGCTTATATGAAAGGTATGCAGGATGCAGGAATCATGGCTTGTGCCAAACATTTTCCTGGTCATGGCGATGTAGCGGTGGATTCGCATTTTGATTTGCCGGTGATTAATAAAAGCATGGCACAACTTGATTCTATGGAACTGGTTCCTTTCCGGGCAATTTTTGATGCAGGGGTAGGAAGTGTAATGATTGCTCACCTTTACATACCTGCTATTGATAATACGGCCAATAAAGCCACTTCTATTTCAAAAAATAATGTTACCGATTTATTGAGAAACACCTTGCACTACAATGGGCTCACATTTACGGATGCGCTGGAGATGAAAGGTGTGGCGAAATATTTTCCGGGCGGAACCATTGCTGTTGAAGCAATAATTGCCGGCAATGATATGCTTTGTTTGCCTGCCAGTGTACCGGAATCAATTGAAGCGATAAAAAAAGCAATATCAGATAAGCGATTGAGCTGGGATGATATTTATGTAAAAGTGAGAAAAGTGCTGGCATCAAAATATCAGTTAGGAATGAATCAATCGCAGGTAATTGATACAAATAATTTGCTGACCGACCTGAATGCAAAAACCGATGCCATCCGGTACGAAGTAGCTCAGCATAGTTTTACTTTATTAAGTGAGGCAAAATTTACCGCCTCAAGAATTGATTATGCAGTAGTACCCCTAAATGCTTCCCGGAACTTCAATGGTGAAAAATCTAATCCTGGTAAAATTGCTTATGTAGGAATTGGAACAACTGAATTAAATGAATTTGGCAAGAGAATGAAAACTGACTGGGACGCTAATGTGTTTTTGTTTTCCAATAAAGACGGACAGGAAAAAGCTGATGAAATATTAAAAGCTGTGCAGAAAGACGGCAAGTATGATGCTGTTGTGGTTGGTATTCATAATTATTCAATGAAACCGATGGATAATTTTGGATTCAGTGCGGCAGCATTGAAATTATACAAAGACTTAAATTTTATAAAAACAATTACACTGACTTTTGGAAATGTATTAGCAACCAAAAATTTCTGTGATGCATGGACACTGATTGCCTGCTATCAGGATGACAATATTACACAACAGGCCGCAGCAGATATGTTACAGGGAAAATTTAAAATACAGGGAAAACTGCCTGTGTCTGTTTGTAAATTCAAATTTGGTGACGGGATAGTTTATTCCGGATCAAAACCAACGAAAGAAGAAATGAGTACCAGTCTTCATCTGGTAGATTCCATTGCGCTGGATGGGATTGCCAAAAAGGCTTTTCCCGGCTGCGTAGTATTGGCAGCATACAAAGGAGAGATTATTTATCACAAGGCTTTTGGAAATTTTGAATATGGTCCTTCGCCGGCCATGAGACCCGAGAGTATTTTTGATATGGCATCAGTTACCAAAATAGCGGCAACCACCGTATCTGTAATGAAACTTTATGAAGAAGGAAAGTTGCAATTGGATAAAAAACTTAGAGATTATTTACCCTGGGTAAAAAATACTGATAAGGAAGATTTGAAAATTGAAGATATATTGCTGCACCAGGCAGGGCTTGTACCCTTTATTGCTTTTTATAAAGAAACAATTGATGCCGCAACCGGGAAACCCAACCCGGCAATTTATTCCGGCAAACCACAAAAAGGATATGGTGTAAGAGTGGCAGAGAATATTTATATGAGGAATGACTGGCAGGATACCATGTTTCAACGGATTCTAAAAAGCCCATTGGGAGTAAAGAATAAATATGTTTACAGCGATAATGATTTCATTTTTTTAGGCAAGATTGTAGAAGAGATTACAGGGATGACACTTGACCAATATTCACAAAAAACTTTCTATAATAAAATCGGGATGTATACAACAGGGTTTAAACCCCGAAACAGGTTTCAATTGGATTATTTAGTACCTACCGAAACGGAAAAACATTTCCGCCAGCAAACAACCAGGGGCGATGTGCATGATGAAGGAGCTTCTATGTTTGGAG
>JBARSW010000013.1:0-22892 GCA_049644925.1 Chitinophagaceae bacterium
GTATAAGAAATATGCAAAGCTTTTCAATAGCGATATTAAATACCATGTTAATCCAACCGGAAAGTTTGTGATTGGTGGTCCGCATGGTGATACAGGGTTGACTGGTCGTAAGATTATTGTTGATACCTATGGGGGGAAAGGCGCCCATGGTGGTGGTGCATTCAGTGGTAAAGACCCTTCAAAAGTTGACCGTTCTGCAGCTTATGCTACCCGCCATATTGCAAAAAATTTAGTTGCTGCAGGCGTCTGCAGTGAAATATTAGTACAGGTTTCTTATGCAATTGGTGTTGCGCAACCTACCAGTATTAATGTAAATACATATGGTACAGCCAAAGTAAATCTTACAGACGGTCAGATAAGTAAAATGGTAGAAAACATTTTTGATATGCGGCCCTATTTTATTGAACAGCGATTTAAGTTACGTAACCCGATATATAGCGAAACAGCTGCATATGGGCATATGGGACGTAAATCTGAAGTTGTTGAAAAAACATTTACTTCTCCTGATGGCAAGAAAGTAACCAAGAAAGTTGAATTGTTTACCTGGGAGAAACTAGATTATGTTGGTAAGGTGAAGAAGGCATTTGGGTTGAAATAACCTAACCCAGCCTCTCCATATGTGGAGAGGGGAAATAACCCCGAAAGATTAGAAAATCATTCGGGGTTTTTGTTTACTTAAATTTGCTAAGTGAAAAATTACAGACAACAACAAAGACCTAAGAAAAACACATTAGTTATTGGCAGAAATGCTGTGATAATTGCCTTGCAAGAAGGTCAGCAATTAGACAGGATATACCTTGATGGAAAAGTACAGGGCTCGGATATAAATGAAATCAAAAAATTAGCTGCTATAAATGGAGTTCCGGTAAATTATGTTCCGGTATTCAAGCTCAATAGTTTTAATGTTACCGGGCATGATGGCTGTATAGCACAAATAGCAAAAGTGCAATATCAAAATCTGCAGGATGTTATTTCATTTGTTGTTGAAAAAGGAGAATTTCCTTTTTTTCTTATTCTTGATGGGATAACTGATATTCGTAACATTGGTGGGATAGCCCGAACAGCATTTTGTACCGGTGTTCATGCCATTATTATTCCGGATAAAGGGGTAGGAGCTTTAAATGAAGATGCTATTCTTACATCTGCAGGTGCTTTGGAAAAGATACCTGTATGCCGTGTAAACAGTTTAATGAAAGCGGTAGATGAGTTACACCTTAACGGGATAAAAGTTTTTGCCACTGAAATGACAGCTGCTAAGAATATTTCAGATATTGATTTTAAAGAACCTTGTGCAATTGTGATGGGCAGTGAAGAAAAAGGAATTTATCCTGCATTGATTAAAATTTGCGATGAAAAAATTAAAATCCCAATGGCCGGAGATTTTGAATCCTTGAATGTTTCTGTTGCCACCGGGATAATTCTGTATGAAGCCATGAAACAGCGTATGAATTCCTGACCTATTGAAGGCTTAATGTTACCATTTCATCCAGGAATTCAAAAAACACATCTTTCAACCCACTATCTGCATCAGTACCATAATTAACAAAGAATATATGTGTTACACCTTTGCCAGGAAAGTAAAACAGGTTTGCGGAGTAACCAAGGTCCCGGCCTTTATGTCCAATTCCAAAATCAGAACCTATCATATATGACTTTTGAACTCCATAACCATAATAATTGGTATCATCCTTTTTCCCATACGTAAACATGGTTGTTAAGGTTGTTGGTTTTAACAGTGTTTGCTTAATAAAAAGTGCATCTATAAATTTATACAAGTCAAAAAGATTACTGAAAATACCACCATATCCATTTCCACTTCCTGTAATAAGGTTTGAAACATTTACAATAGTCCCATTATTATACAAATCATAATAACCTTGTGCTACACTATTGGGCAATGCATCATGCGGCTGATAAAATGTATTGGTTAATCCCAAAGGATTCAGAATATATTGTTTCAGTAAATCTGCATGTTTTTTCCCAGTTTGGGATTCTAAAATCATTGTAGTCAGCACTGTATTTGTATTGGAATAAACAGCTGTATCACCAGGGACAAACAATGCCGGCTTATTATAAATGTATTCCAGCAGTTCTTCGGCCTTCCATACTTTATTGGGGTTGTTCAGCACGGCCAGATAAAATTTGTCTTCTTCAATAAGATCGGGTAGCCCAGTTTCATGATTCATACATTGACCTAATGTAATAAGATTGCCATTTGCCAGTTTATTGGTAACAGAGGGGGGCAACCAGTCAGATATTTTTTTATTCAAAGCCCTGAAACCAATGCCGGAACTAACAGAGTCTTCCATCATTTTCATTACAAGTGCTCCGATGAATAATTTTGTTATACTCGCTGCTTTTGAAATTGTTCCTGGTGTAAAGTTTATGTTGTTCGAAATATCTGCTTTTCCTGTTGCCCCAACCCAGGTGCCTTTGCTATCCCGAATGAGTAATGAGATTCCTGGCAAACCTTTCTTCCTGTATTTTTCTAAGAGGTTTGTAAAAGCAGCATTCTTTGGATGCAGATTACTGGTATCTGTCCAGGGGATTGCCGGCCCTATACTTTTTGTTTCTCCTATCTGTGGTTTACGGCAGGAACCGAGAATCATAAGTGATAAGAAATAAATAAACAGTGTCTTTTTCATAAACTGAGTATTAAAAATGAGTTTATTTTTTTAACTGAATTGGTTGACTGATGCCAATCATAAAACAATTGTAGGGCAGAAAGGTAACATACGATTTTACAAACGGCATTTGCAACCGCTGCTGGTAAGTGACAAAAAGTTTTAATGGCTTTTTTGAAGAAGGGGTAAGTATATAACCGGTACTGATACCCAGGCTGGCAATACCCTGTGCCCTCCCAATCCCTTTGTTGTTTTTATATTCCCCGCTACTGTTTAATTTAAGTTTTGCCGTTGCCGGAATAGAATGCAGATAACCGCCTCCCAAAGCTGCTTCTGCCGAAAAACGCCTGCTAAATTTATACCGGTAGCCAATATTGGCATACAGTGGTATTCCATGCTGTACAAAACGATGATAAAAATATCCCAACCGAAATTCCCGGAACCAATCATGCTTTTTCTTCACTTTTATTGTTCGGCTTAAGCCAGCTTCTACACCGGGATGAACGGGTTCGGTAACAAATCCAATAAATTTTGCAAAGGGATAAGCCGTTGCGTTATTTGTAATACTAATAGAAATATAATCCTGTTTTTGTGCTTTTAAAGTGTAGAAAAAAAATAGCAGCAGAAGGGTGAATATTCTTTTCATAAATGAAAGATTTATGGTTTTTTCAAAAAAAATGTAAGTGAGCTATAATAAATATTTGAAAAATTCTCTTTGCTTCAGCTTACAATATAAAGTTACTTCGTTTTAATATTTTATTATTTATATAGTCCCTTTTGGAGTTTTTCAAGATTTTCCCCAATAATTTTCGTTACATCGTCGTGGCCAGAATAAGCCCAAATTCTTACTTTCAGATTGCCATACTTATCGAGAGTGACAGGATTAACACTGGTAAATTTTTTTGTTACTGCGTTGTATTCATTCCATTTCCCTAAATTTTCCCAGGCGGGTTGGTAGCAAATGTCATGGAAGAGGTTACGGCCTGGAAATCCTGCTACTGCTGATCGTTCAAGAAAAAGTCCGGGTTTTGTCATAACCCAGCTTTCACTTCCATAAATAGTTGACTTTGAAAAAATACTTCCAAGTGAAATCATAAGAGAGTCACCATTCATACGGGTTGTGTCTTTATAGTCTATAGAGGAACGATGGTAGGTAGCGCCGCCATAACAGGAACCAATAATTACTTTCGAATCATAATCTGCGAATTCAGCAATTTTGCGTAAGCTGGATACTAAATTTTTGTTATTCAATGTTTTATAACTGATTTCATCTTTACCAACAAAAAACAGGGAATATCCTTTTTTGTACATTCCATGTGAATCAAACCAGATGGTACCAATTCTTGCATTGTTTTTGTTGAGGTGAATTTCAATCTTTGAATTTGCCTGTTCCAGGTCTTCTGCTATAATTGAAACAAAATTCTGATGCCTGAACAAACTTTTCAATTGTGACCTGATTATATTAAATCGGGTTGCCAGATCCAGTTTCCCCTTATTTCTTTTACTTACGATAAAGAAATTCATTTTTTTCAAATTAGCATTTACATTGGAGTTTATTGATGCCTCCATTTCTGTTTCATTATTAATTACTTCATCTGTCATTTGGCAAAAAACAGGCATCTGGAAAATGACCCAGGAAAGAAAAAAACACATGATTTTGGCAGCTTTCATGATTCAATTTTTTAGTTTTTTTGCTCTTAATTACACACCAAATCTCATATCGCTTTCAAGCGAATCATAATGGGATTTAGCTGTTATCCTGGTAAGATTGGCAGATTAAATAAAAACTGGGGTTCTTTAGAAAAGGCGAGGGGTAAAAAACAATAAATTCTCAATTTTGAAATCAGAAGTCAATAATAATCCGTAAAAAAATAATAAAGGATTACGGATTTTCCGTAATTTTCTATTGCAATGGAAGACAATAATCTGCAACAACAAGTATTCAGTTACATTAAAAATATCCTGCCACCACATCTTTCACTGGTAGATGAATTATGCGATTTACTTGGTTTGGGTGCTGATAGTGTATATCGCCGCATCAGGGGGGAGAAGCCTATTACCTTACTTGAGCTTAAAACTATTTGCGAAAAGTACCATTTATCGCTTGACCAGCTGCTACAGCTTAAAACAGGGTCGGTTCTATTTGATGCACCGGGATTGAATGGATCTTCCGATGATTTTCTTGATTATATGAAAGCAATGCTGATGCAGTTTAAGTTCTTTAACTCTTTCAAGGAAAAGGAGATGCATTATTTATGCAAGGATTCCACCATCTGGAATTTCTACTTTTTCCCTGAGTTAGCTGCTTTCAAAACTTTTTTCTGGTCGAAAACAATTAATAACCAGACAAAACTTAACCAGAGTGTTTTTTCATTGGAAGAATTTCCATACACCGAATGTTATGAAATTGGTCAAAAGATTCTGGAAGAGTTTAACCTGATACCTTGTGTGGAGATTTGGAATCTTGAAAGTTTGCATAGTACCATTAACCAGGTTGCCTATTACCGTGACGCTGGCAATTTTAAGACATATGAAGATTTTGAAAAAGTACTGCAATCATTTCAAAAAATGATTGATCACCTCCAGCTACAGGCTGAAAAAGGAATGAAGTTTATGCCCGGGGCTTCAGAAGTTTCTTATAAAGCACCGATTCAGTTTTATGTTAATGAACTTATTCTCGGAAACAATACAATGGTTATAAACCTGGATGGTAAAAACCTTACCATGGTTACATATAGCGTATTTCAATACCTTTTTACAAAAGATCCCCGGTTTTCGGATAATGTGATCAGTTCGTTTAATACACTACTCAGCCGATCAACGCTTATAAGTAAAACGGGAGAGAAAGACAGGAATCGTTTTTTTAATGCAATTCGGGAAAAAGTAAACGGGTTGAGAAAATAAAAACATCAATAATAGAAATTGTTGTCTATGGATCATTTTCCTGTAAAGCTTATCGAATGTCCCCGTGATGCTATGCAAGGTTGGAAGACAATAATTCCAACAGAAAAAAAAATCAGGTATATTAATTCACTCCTAAAAGTTGGTTTCGACATTATTGATTTTGGCAGCTTTGTTTCCCCAAAAGCTATTCCACAAATGGCGGATACAAGTGAGGTTATCAAGAGTCTTGAGCCTGGTGTAGCAAATTCTAAGTTGCTTTCCATCGTTGCAAATCTGAGAGGTGCGGAAGAAGCAAGTGTTTTTGATGCAATAACCTTTTTAGGATATCCTTTTTCAGTTTCTGAAACTTTTCAATTAAAAAATACCAATTCTACTATTCAGGATTCGTTGGTTAGGGTTGAAGAAATTCAAAATCTTTGTATAAAAACAGGAAAACAACTGGTAGTTTATATTTCAATGGGTTTTGGTAATCCATATGGTGACCGGTATGATGAAGAAGTGGTTTTTGAATGGGTAAGCCAATTAGTCGCCATGGATATTGGAATTATCTCATTGGCTGATACAGTTGGAATTGCTTCCCCTGAGCAAGTTTATTCAATGACAAGTTATCTTGTAGAATCATTACCAGGAACAGAAATCGGGGTACATCTTCATTCCGCACCTGAAAACTGGAAAGAAAAGCTGGATGCAGCCTATCAGGCTGGTTGCAAACGATTTGATGGAGCATTAAAAGGAATTGGCGGTTGCCCGATGGCAGATGATGAACTGGTAGGCAATATGAACAGTGAGTTAATGATTGAATATTTTGAAGAGAAGAAATTACTCCACTCACTTGATAAAACGGCATTAGCAGAATGCCTGCGGCAGGCAAATGAAATCTTTAAAACATAAATGCCCTGGATAAGGTAAAATGATAAATATGGATTTTTTTCTTAAAATTGATTTTAAAAAATTAACTGAGCCCATTAAGTACGAAGATAAATTGTTACTGATTGGTTCCTGTTTTACAGAGCATATTGGGAATGTTTTGGGAGAATCAAAATTTTCAATACTTCAGAATCCAAATGGAATTTTATTTGGGCCTGATGCGGTATGTAAAAGTTTACTTACTTATATCGATAATAAAAAATACAGTGAAGCTGATCTTTTTCAACTGAATGAAGTGTGGTACAGTTGGCAGCACCACTCAAGATTTTCAAGTATTGATGCAAAGGAGGCAGTTCGTATTATCAATGACTCACAGCAATCCGCACATGAATTTTTGAAACAATCAGATTGGCTGATCATTACACTGGGTTCGTCATTTTCTTATCGGTTAACTGCACAAGCTGATTTGGCATCCGAAACAATCAATAATGGAGTTGCCAATTGTCACCGGGCACCTGCTAACTGGTTTACCAAAGAAATGCTGGAAATAGATGAAATAAAAGAGATGCTGGAGAAATGTCTTAAAGAATTAAAAGAATTTAATCCTAAACTAAATTTTATTTTTACGGTAAGCCCCGTTAGGCATATAAGGGATGGCGTAATAGAAAACAACCGCAGTAAAGCCAGGCTCATTGAGGCAGTTCATTATATTACAACAAAATTTGAATCCGCCTATTATTTCCCTTCTTATGAACTGGTTATTGATGTTTTAAGAGATTATCGTTTTTATGATGTTGACCTTGTTCATCCAAATTATGCAGCTACTGAATTTGTCTTAGAAAAATTTGCCGAAACTTGTATTGATGAAAAATCTCAACAATTGATGCAAGAGGTGAGGAAAATTGTGATTGCCAGAAAACACAAAGCTTTTCAGCCAGATACAAAAGCACATCAGCAATTTTTAATTTCCCATTTTGAAAAGACAAAAACCTTGCAGGAAAAATATCCATTCCTTGATTTAAAAGAAGAAATAGTTTATTTCTCTCAAATTTGAATTACTTTATAAACTGTTTTCTTATTATAAATTTCACCGGGTCTTAATATAGTATTGGGGAAATGCGGAATATTAATTGCATTGGGGTGTACCTGTGTTTCCAGGCATAGTCCTGAAAAAGAACCATAAATAGTTTCGTTTTTCCCTTTTATTTCCGGAATCCATTTACCTGTGTAAAAGTGAACAACTGGTTCGTTTGAAAAAACCTGTAAACAGAGGTTTGATTTTTTAGATATTACTTCTCCCATTAAGGTAACTGATGTATTGGTACCCGGATTGTCTGCAACAAAACTTTTATCAAACTCATCAATATTTTTCAAGCCCTCTTCAACAGAATGGAATTCCCTGAAATCGAAAACTGTATTTTCAACTGGCAAAAGGTTACCATTGGTTACAAGATTTTCGTCCTGCTCCAGTACATTGGAACCATAAATTTTAACTTCATGGTCTTTAATATTTCCTTCACCATTTTTAAGATTGAAATAGCCATGGTGTGTTAAATTAACAGCTGTTGGTTTATCACAAGTTGCCGTATAAACATAGCTTAATTCATTTTCGTTGTTTAGTTCAAAGCGGGCAACCACTTCAAGATTACCCGGATAGCCTTCTTCTCCATCCTGGCTCAGATATTTTAATTCCAGAAAAGGAACTGGTGATTGTCCAAATGAAACCATTTCCCATACCTTTTTATCAAATCCTTCAAATCCACCGTGTAATTGATTGTCACCATTATTTTTAGAAACTTCAAATTTTTGACCATCAATTTCAAAACAAGCATTCTTTATCCGGTTTCCATATCTTCCTACGGCACAGCCAAAATAGGGGTATGTTTCCTGGTAATTCTTACTTATATATTCTTCCACTTTCTCAAACCCTAGCACAATGTCGTTTACCGAACCATTGTTTTGTAGAATTTTAAAGGAAGTAATTATGGCGCCATAATTTGTAATAGATACAATAGTTCCTTTATCATTTGATAAAATAAACTCATTAACTTCTTTTCCGGATTTATCCGTAAAGCAAAATTGTTTGGTTATGTTCATTGTTATTATTTTAATGAATTCTATCGCCTCTGACTTCAAGGTTTTTTATCACTTCTGCTTCATATTCTAACCATTCTTTCCACCTAAGTCTGACTTTTTCTTTATCTATATAGGTTTCCGCCAATTCTATGAATAAGGTATAATGACCGGCTTCACTTTCCATAAATCTCCTGTAAAATTTCTTCATATATTCATCATTCAACCCTTCGCTTAATCTTTTAAATCTTTCACAACTCCTCGCTTCAATTAATGCCATGGTTAATAATTGATCCAGAAAACGGTCGTCAATATGGCCTCCTTTTCGCTGAAATTCCAGCAAAGCGTTTACATATTCATCTTTTCGCTGTTTACCCAGTTTCAGGTTTCTTTTCTGTAATTCAGCCAGCACCAAACGAAAATGACCCCATTCCTCGGTAACTATTGGCGAAAGTTCCTCCACCATTTTCTCTTTGGAGCTATATCGTTGTATTAAAGAGATGCAGGTTGTAGCTGCTTTTTGTTCACAAAAAGCATGGTCAGTTAGTATTTCTTCTAATGATTTTTCAGCCAGGTTTACCCAACGTGGATCGGTTGGGAGATGCAGGCCAAGAATTTTTTTGGTGTCCTGAGAAAATTCCATGCTGCAAAAGTATAATTATGCATTGAAAATCAGTCTAAAATGAATTGAAAATTGGCAAAAAAGCTTCCAAAAATCTTTGCACTTAGCATTTTCTACCTTACCTTTGCCGACCTAATTAAAAGATGAAAAAATTGGATGAAATTTAAAAATTAAAAAGATGCCTCTAACAAAAGAAAAAAAAGCTACCGTTTTAAAAACTTATGCCGGTTCTGAAAAAAATACCGGTTCAATTGAAGGTCAGATTGCATTGCTGACAGAAAGAATCAGCCAGATCAGTGGCCACCTGCAACAAAACAAAAAGGATTTTTCAACTCACCGCGGACTGATGCAGTTAGTTGGTAAACGTAAACGTTTACTCAATTTCTTGCAAAAGCATAACCTTACTGGTTATCGTCAGTTAATTGAGAAACTTGGATTAAGAAAATAAAACCGACAACTACCAACCCAAAAGGAGAGTTTGGAAGAGTCGTGTAAACTGAAGTTTCTTCGAAAAAAGATTAAACTATTTATAAATGATTATTCCCAACTTCATTGGATGTTGGGAATAACTGTTTTTAGACTATCAGATTTATTTGTTGTATTCTGGAAATAATCAAAAGGTTCAATTAAGAATATATTGTTTTAGAATGTCTCAAAAGGGATGATAGTTGAATTGCAGATGGAATCATTAAAATTCTTCACTGGGTTATTTTAACCCTAAAATTTTTGAAAATATGTTACAACAACCTATTCGTAAAACATTCGATATTGGAGATGGTCGCATGGTGACTATCGAAACCGGCCGTCTTGCACGTCAGGCTGATGGTGCCGTTACAGTTTCTATGGGAAATTGTGTAATTCTTGCCACTGTTGTGGCTAATAAGGAACCTAAAGAAGGCCAAAGTTTTTTCCCATTGTCAGTTGACTACCAGGAAAAATTTGCGGCAGCAGGACGTATTCCTGGCTCATTCTTTAAAAGAGAAGCAAGGCTTAATGATTACGAAATATTGACCAGCCGTTTGATAGACAGGGCACTTCGTCCTTTATTTCCAGAAGATTATTTCTGCGAAGTACAGGTGCTGGTTACGCTTATTTCCAGCGATGCTGAAATAATGCCTGATTCGTTGGCTTGCCTTGCAGCTTCTGCAGCTTTAGCTGTTTCTGATATTCCAATTAAAGAGATTATTTCTGAAGTCAGGGTTTCAAGACTTGCCGGAGAATTCATATTAAATCCAACCCGAAGCCAAATGGAAAAATCCGATATGGACTTCCTGATTGCTGCAACAGATAAAAACTTGATGATGGTAGAAGGGGAAGCCAAGGAATGCAGTGAAGCTGATTTATGTAAAGCATTGGAATTGGCTCATGATGCTATACGCATTCAGGTAAAAGCTCAGGAAGAATTAAGAGATTTAGCCGGAATTACCAGTAAAAGAGATTATACCAAGCCTGCAACAGATGAATCTTTAAAAGAAAAGGTTTATTCATTTGCCAAACAAAAGGTATATGAAGTAGCAAAAGGAAAGTTCAGCAAACATGAACGCAGCGATAAATTTGATGCAATCAAAGTTGAGCTAGTTGAATTTTTGAAAAAGGACCTGAACGTTGCTGAAGGGGAGAGTCTTCCGGATTTAACCAAGAAATTGACTTCTACCTATTATGGCGATCTGCAATATGATGTGGTTAGAGATATGATATTGGATGAGAAAGTACGTTTGGATGGCAGAGACCTGGAAACAGTTCGTCCATTGGATATGGAGATAGATGTACTTCCTTCACCTCATGGCGCTTCATTATTTACAAGAGGTGAAACACAATCACTTACAACAGTTACTTTAGGAACTCCATTAGATGAATTACTGGTTGAAAGTGCTGCAAAATCTTTAGATACTAAGTTCTTTTTACACTATAATTTTCCGCCATTTTCAACAGGTGAAGTAAAAATGATGAGAGGGCAAAGTCGTCGTGAAGTGGGTCATGGTAACCTGGCTATGCGTTCTTTGAAACAGATGATGCCAACCGGTGATTTTCCATATACAGTTCGTGTAGTAAGCGATATCCTCGAGTCAAATGGTTCTTCTTCTATGGCAACTGTTTGTGCCGGGTCTTTAGCTTTAATGGATGCTGGTATTCCCGTTCCTAAACATGTTAGTGGAGTGGCAATGGGATTGATCACCAAAGGCGATAAGTTTTCGATTTTAACAGACATTCTGGGTGATGAAGATCACCTCGGAGATATGGACTTTAAAGTTACCGGAACAAGAGATGGTATTTGTGGTGTACAGATGGATATAAAGGTTGACGGATTGAAAATGGAAGTTATGCAACAAGCATTGGATCAGGCAAAACGTGGCCGCCTGCATATTCTTGATGCTATGTATAATTGTATTCCGGAAGCAAGGAGCGAAGTGAAACCACATGCACCAAGGATGGTAAAACTGTTCATTGATAAAGAATTTATTGGTGCTGTTATAGGGCCAGGTGGAAAAGTTATTCAGGAAATCCAAAGGGAAACCGGCGCAACCATTAACCTGGAAGAAGTGAACAACAGGGGAGAAGTAAGTATATTCAGCGTAAATAAAGATGGTGTGGAAAGGGCTGTTTCATGGATTAAAGGAATTGTTGCAGTACCACAGGTTGGTGATGTATATGAGGCTACCGTGAAATCAATCATGCCTTTTGGAGCTTTTGTTGAATTCCTTCCTGGAAAACAGGGATTGGTTCATATAAGCGAAGTAAGCTGGAAAAGGTTAGAAACACTGGAAGGATTGGTACACGAAGGAGATGTGATGAAAGTGAAATTGATAGGCACGGATCCAAAATCTGGTAAATTTAAATTATCGAGAAAGATTTTGATGCCAAAGCCAGACCAGAGGCCTAGCCAGGAACAGAATCCGCCTCCAACTCAAAACAATTAATATTTAAAAAACCCTGAGCAATCGGGGTTTTTACATTTTATATGAACGAATACATACAAATAGAATTTCAAAATATTGTATCTGAAAAATCCGATTTACTGATTGCAGAATTGGATCTTTTAGGTTTTGATGGATTTGAAGAAACTGAAACTAATCTTAGAGCATTTATTAAATCCAGCAATTTCAAAGAAAGTACACTTAAAGAAATTGCGTATAAACTAGAAGTATCGTATAAAAAAACTGTAATTGAGGAAACCAATTGGAATGCAGTTTGGGAGTCAAATTTCCAGGCAGTAATGGTGGACGACTTTGCTGGAATCAGGGCAGATTTTCATGAACCATTAGTCAACCTGGAACATGAAATAATAATAACACCCAAAATGAGTTTTGGCACTGGCCATCATGCCACTACTTATATGATGATTCAACAAATGCGGGAAATTGATTTTAATAGAAAATCTGTATTTGATTTTGGAACAGGTACCGGAGTCCTGGCAATTTTGGCCGAAAAAATGGGTGCATCAAGTATCGTAGCAATTGATAATGATGATTGGAGTATTGAAAATGCGACCGAAAATTTCAATCGTAATGCTTGTAACAGAATAGAGATATTTAAAACCAACACAGCTGACTTGAACAAATCTTTTGATATCATTTTAGCCAATATTAATAAAAATGTAATCCTTTTAAATCTTTCCATATTGATAAAACAATTGAATACCAATGGAATTTTGCTTTTAAGTGGATTGCTTTCAGAAGATGAATCGGATATTATTGAAACTGTAGGAAAAAATAATGCTTTTCTGGTTAAAAAAATGGAAAGAACAAATTGGATTAGCCTAAGAATCAATCATTAATATACTGTTAATGACAGATTAATAAAATGTTATGCCTTTCATTTTTTGCTTATTTTTGTTATTAGATTAGTAACAAAAAATTGGTTAGACAGGGTAAATGAACGAAATTCTCTTAATAATACTTGCATATCTAATAGGTAGCATTCCAACATCCGTTTGGGTTAGTAAGCATTTCTTTGATATTGATATCAGGGATTATGGCAGTGGTAATGCAGGTGCTACCAATACTTTCCGTGTATTAGGGCCCAAATGGGGCACAACAGTCATGGTAGCAGATATGCTGAAAGGTTTTCTTGCAGTGAAGCTTGCCTTGTTATTGCCCGAATATGCAGATAGTGAGGTTAATCTTCAAAATCTGCAGACTGGTCTGGGACTTGCAGCAGTAATTGGTCATATTTTCCCAATATGGGCTGATTTCAGGGGAGGTAAAGGCGTTGCCACATTGTTTGGTATGGTACTTGGCATTTCTCCGTGGACAGCTATTAGTTGCGTCGGTATTTTTGTACTGGTACTTTACCTAACACGTTTTGTTTCTTTAAGTTCAATACTGGCAAGTATAGCTTTCCCGATATTTATTCTTGTTATTTTTAATGTCGATAATCCGGCCTACAGAGTTTTTGCAATAGCAATTGCACTCATGGTTTTATTAACACATCAAAAGAATATTGGCCGTTTATTAAAGGGAAGCGAAAGCAAAGTACCCATTTTGAAAAACCGTGATCGCCGTAAACAACGCCGCCGTAATACTTCCTCCTCATCAGGTATAGAATAGAAACTAATGAGTGTTGAATTTTCTTAACTTGATGTGGTATTTTTATGTCATTAGTGACAACTGATTATTATTAATTAACGTCAACTCTAAAATTCTAATTATGTTACAGAAATTTATTGCAATTCTTGTAATTTCTGCATCAATTGCAGCCTGTTCTACAAATGCATTAACAGGAAAAAAACAATTTACATTATTACCAGAAAATGAATTAATGGCTATGGCTACCCAGGAATATCAGCAATTCCTGTCGAGTAACAAAGTAGTTGCAATATCCAATAACAGGGATGCGGATATGGTTAAAAGGGTAGGATCAAGGATTATTAAAGCAGTGGAAGGATATTATGCTGAAAAGGGGATATCTGAACAGCTAAGTGGTTTTAAATGGGAAACCAACCTGGTAGATGATAAATCAGTAAATGCATGGTGTATGCCCGGGGGCAAGATAGTTGTTTATACTGGAATACTCCCCATTACTCAAAATGAAGCAGCATTAGCAGCTGTAATGGGTCATGAAGTTTGTCATGCATTGTTACAACATGGAAATCAAAGAATGAGTACCGGCCTGGTACAACAATTAGGCGGTATTGCCTTAGCTGTTGCAGTAGCTAATAAGCCAGCTGAAACGCAAAATCTTTTTAATACGGCATACGGTATTGGGTCCAATGTTGGTCTTATGTTACCTTTTTCAAGAAAACATGAATTACAGGCAGACCAATATGGTTTGTTATTTACAGCAATGGCAGGTTACAATCCACAAGAAGCTATACATCTATGGGAAAGAATGGAAAAAGCCGGTGATGGTCAAAAACCACCCGAATTTTTAAGCACACACCCGTCTGAAGGCCGTAGAATTGAACAATTACAAAAATTCATGCCCGAAGCATTAAAAGTTTACAAACCATTAGGAAACTAATTTAAATCAAGAAATTTGTAAAATCCCCTTCAATTTCATATTGAAGGGGATTTTTATATGATTAATATCAGAATTCCTCAAATTTTTAGTACCTTTGCATCCGCTGCTTTGAGAATCCTGCTATTTAACTACAAAACTTGTATTGCAGGCAGTAAAAAAATAAATCTTTTTCTACTTATGTCACAAACAGTATTTGAAAAGTTACAATTGGCAGACGAAAAGAACCTTTTAATTCAGGGTTTGCCTTCTTCCATTGAAAAGCAATTCAGCAAGCTATCTTTCTGCAAAAACATGACACCCTTGTTAAAAACACGGAAAATTGACTTTGCATTGGTATTTGCTGTAAGTGAAAACCAATTAAATGGCATTTTGAAAGATGTAATGCCATCTTTGAAAGATGGTTCTAAGTTTTGGGTGGCATATCCAAAAACCACCTCAAAAATAGTTACTGACCTTAACAGAGAAAGAAGTTGGAACCGTCTTACAGGGGAAGGTTATGCGAGTATTGAAAGGGTGGAACTTGATCATGTTTGGAGTGCAATGCGTTTTGTAAAAGGTGAAGATGTTCATAGGAGCATTGAAACAAATATGTCAAGAAAAAGAGAAACTACAACTATTTCAGAGTAATATTCAAAAAATATGTGATCTTAAATAAGGTTTGCTGAACTCCAGCAAACCTTATTTTTTTTTCATAATTAAAATTTATTAACGCTATGACATTCCTGAATGTTGAAATAAAAGCAAGGTGCAAAGATGTTTCATTCATCAGAAATTATCTTTTATCTAATCAAGCTGATTTTAAAGGTATAGACCAGCAAACAGATACTTATTTTAATGTAATTAATGGCCGGTTAAAACTGCGGGAGGGTAATATTGAAAATAACCTGATTTTTTATGAAAGAAATAATCAATCAGGCCCAAAAGATTCTCATTTTCAGTTAGCTAAAATTACAGAAGCAGGCAACTTGAAAGAAATGCTCACCAAATCTATTGGAGTAAAAGTAGTAGTACAAAAATTAAGAGAGATTTATTATATCGGGAATGTTAAGTTTCATATTGACCAGGTACCGCAATTGGGTACTTATATAGAAATTGAAGCTGGTAACAAAAATGCTGATTTAACACAGGAACAGTTAAAAGAGCAATGTGATTTCTATATTAAAGAATTTGGAATTCAGCAGGAAGATTTAGAAGAAAAATCGTATAGTGATTTGCTATCAGAAAAGAATTCAATCACCTTATAATTACCGCACCTGTTTTTTTTGTAAGATCCATTTCCATTTTCTTCAGGTGCTCATGGGTTTGTAGCAGCATATTAAATTCATCCGTATTGTGTTCTTTTTCCATGTCAAGCTGGTTCTCCAACAGCATCCTTTTTATTTTTCTTAATTTAAGATAATTGATGACAGATTCTATTTCATCATTCGTTTTATCTTCATCCATCTTCAGGTATTTCATCAGCTTTTCTTCATTATCTTTTGCAAGAGTCATTATAAAATCTTCATAGCTCTGTTTAAAAAGATTTTGTTGGTAGCCAGTTGACTGGCTGAATTCCTTACGCCAATGATCACTTTCTTCGTACGGAAAATTAAGCAATGAAACAGCAAAGGCACTTAAATTTGAATCAGGATGATTAATAAAAAAACTCCTGCTGGCTCCTGTGGGATTTGTTTTCAATAATTCTTTAAAAACGGCAATCAACCGTATTACCTCTTTATTATCAACAAGACTATCTTCCACCATTTCTTCAAAAATGTGTTCTGCTACCAGTTTGGTTTCATCCCATTTCCTGATACCATATTCAAGCAAAATTCTGGCAATCTCTCTTTCCTGTAATTCATCTTTAAACAAAAGATTGAAAGTGGCCTCATCAAAATCAGTTGCTTCTGCCTTCTTTGCATTTTCTTCGAACAATTTTGCCTCTTCAAAAGGCAATTTTCTTTCCAGCACTGATATTCTTTCCCGGATAAATTTATTGACCAGTGAATGCATCCCGGCTTCATCAATCTTAAGTATCTCTGAACATTGTTTAATGTAATCTTGTTGTTTTGTAAAATCTTCTGCTTTGTTTATCCGGGAAATGGTTTCAGCCATCCTGTTTACAACTTCTGATTTTTTTACTGAATCATTTCCGGCATCTTTCAGTGCAACTTCTAACTGAAAAAGTATTACGTCTTTTTTATTCTTTTGTATAAATTCCCTGAAAGGGGAGGAACCTACTTTGTTTACATAACTATCTGGGTCCTCATTATCCGGAATTAATACCAGTTTTACATTTAGCCCCTCTTCAAGTGCCATATCTAATCCACGCAGGGCAGCTTTTACTCCTGCCGAATCTCCATCATAAATAATCGTAAGGTTGTTACTGTATTTTCTGATAAGTCTTAATTGGTCTGGTGTAAGTGAAGTACCTCCCGAAGCCACTACATTTTCTATACCAGCCTGGTGCAGTGACACTACATCTGTATAACCTTCTACCAGCAAGCATTCATCTGCTTTATCAATTGCCTGGCGTGCAAAATAAGATCCGTAAAGTATCTTACTTTTTATATAAATCTCATTCTCCGGTGTGTTAATATATTTCGGAGCTTTATCATTACTTTTTAAAATCCTTGCACCAAAGCCTAATACTTTGCCACTATGATTATGAATGGGGAAAATAATACGGCCGCGGTAATTGTCAACCAATTGATCATTCCGGTTTGCCACCAGGCCAGACTTAACCAGTATTTCAGTATTATATTGTTTTGCAATGGCTTCTTTGGTAAAAGCATCTCTTTCTTCTGGCGAATAGCCTAATTGAAATTTTTTAATTATTTCTTCCCTAAAGCCCCTTTCTTTAAGGTAGCTAAGACCTATATCCTGACCTTCTTCCGTTTCAAATAATTGAGTGGAGAAAAATTGCTGTGCAAAGGCATTAACAATAAAAAGACTGTCTGCAGCCAATAGTTGCTGCCGTTGTTCATCAGATTGATACGTTTCTTCAATCTCAATCCCATATTTATTGGCCAGCCATTTTAAGGCATCCACATAACTGTATTTTTCATGCTCCATAATGAAACTGACAGTATTTCCTGCTTTACCGCAGCCAAAACACTTATACAATTCTTTACTTGGAGAAACAGTAAAAGATGGTGTCTTTTCATTATGAAAAGGGCAAAGACCCAGATAATTGCTACCTCTCTTTTTTAGCTTTACAAATCCACCCACAACATCAATGATATCGAGACGGCCTAAAATTTGCTGTATGGTTGCTTGGGTGATCATTAACTTGAAAGCAAGTTATATAAATTAAAGCTGAAAAACTTTACTTAAGTAATTGCTTTAATAATTTAAGACGGAGTATTTTTTTTAATATCTGGCATATTTATTTGAATTTTTAAAAATAGGTATTACCTTTCGTTTGTATTAAAAAAACCAGTTAAATCCAATTCCAGAAAAATTTAAAGCTTCTTTTTTATCATCTTTAAATTTTAAGCCCATGGTCCAGGTAGACATCTCACAGCTCACCAGGGAGTGCAGCGGTTGGAGAGAAAATCTTCGTAATTATCGTGAAGAATTTACACAGGATGAGTCAAAGCTCAGAAAAGTAGCAGGACAGCCTCTTACAAAAGAACTACTGCACGATGTTGAACATTTACATAATCAATTCCACATTCAGCTTATTAACATTCATGATTTAAAACAGGCCATTAAAATTCATGATCGGAAAATGAATTTTGAGATGGCAGCTTTCAATGGATCTGCCAATGAAGACAGTCTGAACCGTCATCAGGAGCTTTCTGAAGAATATCGTTCTTTAGAAGAAAGACTAATTGGACTACGTTCTGAATTCAGTGATTTTCTTAGCAGAACGAAATAACGCAGAACATATTTATAGCTGATTTTAATCATCTTAGCACCTAACCGGGTTCATAAGATTACTAATTCTCCTTTTGAAGATTTGTAGTTCAAAACGATTTCTTCAACTTAAATGTTATTGCCATGCCTGAATTTGATACCTCACATGTAAAAAATATTGTCTTGCTGGGCCATGCCGGTTCCGGAAAGACCACCTTAGCGGAATGTATGCTATTTGAAGCAGGCATAATTACCCGCAGGGGCAGTATAGCCGAAAGAAACACAACTGGAGATTACCACGAACTTGAACAGGAACGTGGTAATTCTATTTTTAGCAAACTCCTTCATACCAAATGGAAAGGATATAAAATCAATATTATTGATACTCCGGGTTATGATGATTTTGCCGGTGAAGTTATTTCTGCTCTCAAAGTTGCTGATACCGGTGTTATGTTATTGAATGCTTTAATGGGTGTTGAAGTAGGTACCGAAATATTATGGGAATACACGGAGAAGTTTAAAACACCGATGATTTTTGCAGTTAATAAGTTGGATGATGAAAATGCTGATTACGAAAAAGCAGTAAGAGAAGCTAAATCCCATTTTGGCAATAATGTTGTGGCTGTGCAGTATCCCCGGGAAACTGGTGCCGGATTTCATGAAATTGTTGATGTGCTGAGTATGATAATGTATAAATTTTCTCCAACAGGTGGCAAGCCAGAAAAAGTACCGATTCCGGATGAAGAAAAAGCAAAAGCTGAGGAATTACATAAAGAATTGATTGAAGCAATTGCGAGCAACGATGAAACATTGATGGAGAAATATTTTGATCAGGGTGAATTAACGGAAGATGAAATGAAGATGGGACTTAAAAAAGCCATGATCAATCATGATCTTTTCCCCTTATTCTGTTTGTCTGCAGAAAAGAATATGGGGAGTGGTCGGTTGATGGGATATATTGATAATGTTTGCCCCAGTGCAAATGAAATGAAACCACAAATTACCAAGAGTGGTGAAAAACTTAATTGTGATGCCAATGGCCCTGCCTGTATTTTTGTTTTTAAAACAATTTCGGAACCGCATGTAGGAGAGTTGTCATTTTTCAAAGTTTATTCAGGTGTTGTAAAGAGTGGTATGGAACTGGAAAATGAAACCACCGGTGTTACTGAAAAAATCAGTCAGCTTTTTCTGGTTGAAGGAAACAAAAGGACCTCAATTAATGAATTGGTAGCTGGTGACATAGGTGCTACATTGAAACTGAAAAATACACATGTAAATAATACATTGCATGCAAAGGGTAAGAATTATGATCTTACGCCAATTGAGTTTCCAGCTTCCAATATGACAGTGGCTATTGAAGCGATTAAAAAGGGGGAGGAAGAAAAACTTTCTCAGGCCTTACACCAATTACGGGAAGAAGATCCAACTTTAATTGTTGAAGTATCATCAGAATTAAAACAAACATTAATTCACTGTCAGGGAGATATGCACCTTGCTGTTGCAAAATGGAAAATTGAACACCAGCATAAACAGGAAGTAAAATTTGTAAAACCCAAAATTGCTTACCGGGAAACTATCCGTAAGATGGCCGATGCAAACTATCGTCACAAAAAACAGAGTGGTGGAGCCGGACAATTTGGAGAAGTTTTTTTGAGAATTGAACCCTGGTATGAAGGCATGCCAGAACCAACTGATCTGAATGTAAGAGGTAGGGATGTGCATGATCTTGAATGGGGTGGTAAGTTGGTTTTCTATAATTGTATTGTTGGTGGTGCTATTGATGCAAGATTCCTTCCATCCATATTAAAAGGAGTGATGGAAAAAATGCAAAATGGTCCGCTAACTGGGTCTTATGCACGGGATATCCGGGTTTGTGTATATGATGGTAAAATGCACCCTGTAGACAGTAACGACATCTCTTTCAAAATAGCAGGATTGCAGGCTTTCAGGCAAGCTTTCCAACAAGCTGATCCTCAAATTCTGGAACCAATGCATCGGGTAGAAGTGCTTTGTCCGGATGATCTGACTGGTGCTGTTATGGGAGATTTACAAAGTAGAAGGGCGATTGTAGAAGGAATTGACAGTGAAGGTCATTTTCAAAAAGTAATTGCAAAAGTACCTTTAGCTGAAATGGAAGGATATTCTTCTTCGTTGCGTTCTATTACTCAGGGAAGAGCAAAATTTAAAATGAATTTCCAGGCATATGAAGCAGTTCCTTTTGATCTGCAACGGAAATTAATTGATGATTATAGCAAAACTGCTAAAGAAGAATTTGCTTAAATAACCAGTCCCAATTGCTTATAAAAGAGGCTGCTTAATTGCAGCCTTTTTTTTGTTATTTATTTGTCTTTAGCTGAAAAACAATATAACTTATTCAATATGAAAATTAATAAGAGTAGAAATCTTTTGTAATTTGATAATTCGCTGTCCAATTGGTGCTTTTTCCTGGATATATTTTATTACTCCAATGCCCGGATTGAAATAGACCTGATCTTTTCGATAATTTCGGGCATTTTTTTCAAAATAAATATTGTTATTGAAGTTGCCAGCTGGTGTTGATATTGTACTTGATATTTTTATAGATTTTCCTTGTGCAGCTGCATCTTCAAAATTTGCCAGATATTTTAAAGAATCGCCTTGAAAAAGGCTATAATCTTTTTTTGCATCTTTTATTCCAGGGGTGAAAAATCTGTCAGTCAGGCTAAAAATTGAAGAATCGTTTGCATATAAAACTGCAGGTAATCCTATTTCAATATTACTTTCCCACCACACAAGATTATCAGTCAGCGATTTCCAATTTTTACTAAACCGAAGGGTATCAAATTGGACTTTTGAAAAAGTACCATCATTGAAAATGGAATCTTCATATACCCAATAATTCTTAG
The DNA here is from genome assembly GCA_049644925.1 of Chitinophagaceae bacterium. GTDB lineage: Bacteria > Bacteroidota > Bacteroidia > Chitinophagales > Chitinophagaceae > JJ008. The sequence goes on from JBARSW010000013.1 coordinate 21,276, forward strand.
TACTTAAAGGCAAAACTCCGCAATGCTTTGACGTACAAGAATAAGCAATAACAGAGTCCATTATATAAGAACGGTCTGTTGGATTGCCAGACTGAGTAATGCAGGGCTTTTCCAAAAATTTCGGATCATCTAAATAATCTTTATTACAGGATGATAAAACAATGATGCCAAGGAAGATAGGTAGTAGTTTCTTTTTCAAAAGGTTCCAGTTTATTCGATAATGGAAATACAAAATAGAAACTCGAATTGAATATACATAGCATTTCCACGTATTTTTTCTAAGTATATATAACAAGTTTAAAACGGTAATCCCGTAATAATACTGGTTTGATTCTGGTGTTTTATTGCATCAGAGCAGTTCAGAACTATTGTAAGTGACTGAAAGTGAATAGAAAAGGGATAGAAAAAATATACCCTTTAAACAAAAAATAAAATAAAAGGGACTTTTTTATTTGAAAATATTATTGAAAAATACTTTCATATCATTCCAGGAAGCTGAATCTGCTGAAGCATCATATTTCACCGGTATTTTATACTTTTCGCCAATTGCTGTTGCATTTGGGTTCGTAAAAGCATGTATGGCTCCTTCATAAGCCTTAAAAGTGTAATTGGCCCCAATTGAATCCATCTGCTTTTTAAAGAGTTCCACTTCTTCTTGTGGTACAAGAGGATCTGCTGCGCCATGGCATACCAGTATCGGAGCTTTCAGCAAATCTTTGTTTGCCGGCATAACATTCAGGTTACCATGAAAACTAACAACACCTTTCAAATCTTCTCCCATTTTGGCAATATTTATCACTTGTGCACCTCCAAAACAGTAGCCAATTGCTGCAATTTTTTGCTCATCGGTTTGTTTATATGTTTTCAATTTTATTAATGCCGCATCAAAGTATGGCTTTACAGATTGAGGATTTTCATAAAAAGGTCCTGCAAGTTTACCTGCATCATCCGGATTATCCGCCCGTTTACCATTACCATATAAATCAATTGCCATAGCGATATATCCAAGTTTGGCAAGCTCTCTTGCCCTCATTTTAGAATATTCGTTCATTCCCCACCATTCATGTATTACTAATACTGCCGGACGTTTACACTCAATATTTTCATCATAAACAACAAATCCGTCCAGAATAATACTGTCTTTCAAACCATCAGGAAAGTAAGTAAAGTTTTCTTCTTTAAGTTTAGGTTCTTTCATTTCAGACTCCTTTTTTTTATTGGTTGTATTACAAGAAAAGAAAAAAAATATAACGACTGCAAAAAAAGCAGTTAAAGAATGTTTAGTCATACAACTTCATTTTATAAGACAAATAATTATTAAGCTTATTTAAAATACTCACCCCAAAGATATATGTTGCAAATAAAAAAGCTTATATAAAACGAAAAGCCATATTACCAGGGGCAATATGGCTTTATTGAAAAAATACAATATCAAAACCTTCTTCTATCCCTGTCCCTGTCCCGGTTATTATTAAACTTATTGTTATAACCTCCGCCACCACTATTTCCGCCGCGGAAACCACCACCGCCTCCACCTTGTTTTTCTTCTGCTTGCTTTACAACCAAAGATTTTTTCCCCAGGGAAATATCATTCAACCCTTCAATTGCTTCTTTTGC
>JBARSW010000014.1:0-2025 GCA_049644925.1 Chitinophagaceae bacterium
ATTCCGTTCAAAATATCAGTTGGTACAATTCAATTGAACAACGCCAAAGTTGACTATACAGAGGTCAGTGAAAAAACAAAAATGACGGGTACCATTCCTGTAAGAAGACTGGCCGTAAATATTTTCAATGTAAAAAATCACAACCTTACTGCTACAGATAGTATCAGCATCCATGCCACTGGTTATGTGATGGATACAGTATGGGTCAGGCTAAGGGTAAAAGAATCCTATACTGACTCCTTAGGTGGATTCCTGATGACAGTAAGACTGAAACCAGGAGATGTTACTGTCTTAAATCCGGTGCTGATCCCGTTAGCATCTGTAAAATTGATTTCCGGACAATTTGATACCATTAACATGCGGGCGGTTGGAAGAGAATACCTGTCGCTGGGCGAAATGAAGATGTTTTACAAAGATTTGAAATTTCAGCTTCTCCGGGATGGCAATGTAGAAAAGAAGTCCTTCTTTACAAGAATGATCACTTTCGTCGCCAGAAGTTTTGTTATCAGGAAAAATAATAATTCAAGAACAGGCAATGTTTTCTTTATCCGTCAGCGGGATAAATCGGCTATCAATTATCTTATTAAAATAGCTTTTAGCGGTATGGCCAGTAGTATTGGGGTGAAGAACAATAAAAAAATGATACGGAAATACAGGCATGAATTAGAGAAGCGGGGGTTACCACCAATTGAATTTGAATAATGTAATTAATACCTGAAAATTCAGAAAACTCTTATCTTCGATTTCCAAATAGTTGCATAACTAACTAATTTTGCTATATGTCAAAAAGAACTATCAAAAAGGTAGCCGTTTTAGGAAGCGGTGTAATGGGTTCAAGAATTGCATGCCATTTTGCCGGGATCGGTGTACAGGTATTACTATTAGATATTGCTGCTCCCCTTCCCCCCGAAGGAGAGATTAGCAAAGCTCCTGATAAAAATAAGATTGTAAATGATGCATTGACTGCTGCTATCAAATCAAACCCGTCCCCGGTATATCATAAAGACGTTATCAAAAAAATCAGCACCGGCAACTTTGATGATAATATGAAAGACATTGCCAGTTGCGACTGGGTGATTGAAGTGGTTGTGGAAAGACTGGATATTAAACAAAAAGTATTTGAACAGGTAGAAAAATACAGAAAACCCGGAACGCTTATTACTTCCAATACATCCGGCATTCCGATTCACATGATGGCCGAAGGCAGAAGTGATGACTTTAAGAAACATTTCTGTGGTACCCATTTTTTCAATCCCCCACGTTATTTAAGATTACTGGAAATTATTCCCACCCCATATACCGACCCTGAAATAGTTGACTTCCTGATGAACTATGGTGACTTGTACCTGGGAAAAACAACAGTGCTATGCAAAGACACACCGGCATTCATTGCCAACCGCATTGGAGTATTTGGTATGATGGCCATCATGAATGTAAAAGAAAAACTACAACTCAGCATAGATGAAATTGATGCGCTGACCGGGCCGATCATCGGTCGTCCAAAATCAGCTACATTCAGAACAGCTGATGTGGTTGGTATTGACACCCTGGTGAAAGTGGCCAAAGGTGTTGCAGATAATTGCCCCAATGATGAAGCCAGAGATCAATTCAATATTCCTGCCTGGTTAGATAAAATGGTAGCCAATAACTGGCTGGGTGATAAAACAGGACAGGGTTTTTTCAAAAAGACAAAAGGTCCGAGTGGCGAAAAAGAGATATTGACACTGAACCTTGATACGATGGAATATGGCGCCAGGATAAAACCGAAGTTTGCTACGCTGGAAGCTGCCAAACCAATTGATGATTTATACACCAGGCTAAAAATGCTTGTATCCGGCCAGGATAAAGCCGGTGAATTTTATCGCCTTTTTCATTACGGCCTGTTTTCATATATCTCACACCGTATTCCTGAAATAAGTGACGAGTTGTATCGTGTAGATGATGGCATGATGGCTGGTTTTGGCTGGGAGATCGGTGCTTTTGAAAGTTGGGATGTTCTGGGTGTTACAAAAACAACCGAAGCCA
>JBARSW010000015.1:0-1628 GCA_049644925.1 Chitinophagaceae bacterium
TTCATCGCCATCACGAATAACCAACAGGCCGGTGTTTGGGGGTAATGTTCCAAGGCTTTCGGCAAACATCACCAGTGTAAACTCATCTTCACCTGCAGGAACCTGTATTGTTTTTTTAATAGCCGAAGATTTCAAACCCTGGTGGGCTATCAGTACTTCTCCATTCAGGAATACACTTACCGTATCACCATCAATTACACCATTATCGTATAAGGATAATACAAGGCTGTCGGATTTAAAATTAACCACTTGTGAGAATTCAGATTTTCTGCCGCTGATGGTAGAAGATTTGGCAATTATGTCTTCAATTGTTCTTTTGACTGGTGCATCAGCAGACTTGTTAATCGAGGCTTTCTCTAAACCCGGCACTGCAGGGGTTGCCGCTTTAACAACCGGTGCAGCTGTTTCAGGAGATGGTAAGGGATTAGTTGTTGTTGAATTAATTTTTGTAGCAGAAGCAATATTGCTTTGATCTGGTTGAGAATGTTTGGGTGTTATTGTTGAATTGTTTACGCCAATATCAATTTTTTTATTTTCTTGTATCGCATTGTTTGGTTTAGTCTGCCGAACAACATAATTGGGTTTATCTTGTTTATTAGAATTTTTTGCTACAGGTGCAGTATTATTTTTGTTTTTTTCTACAACCGGGGTTATGTTTCCAGGAGTAGTTGTTTTAGATGAAACAGAAACCGTTTGAGTACTATTAACCGCAGGGGTTGAAGGATTATTAATTGCATTTGCAGATAATGAATCACGGGTTGGGATATTTTTTGCAATGGCTGGAGTTGAAATTTCTTTCTTTACTTCAACATGTACAGGCTTTTCTCCAGTTGATTTGCTTACAAGCGAAACCACTTGTTCTTTTTTCTCCTGTTCTTTGATTGTTTGATTGGCAGCAGTTGTTTCAGCAGGAGGGCTATTAAGGGCAATGCCTTTTGTTGTTTCAGATGGGACTACAGAAACTTTTGTTGCGGGAATATTTTTTATATCTGATTTGGGTAAATCAGAAAACGGTTTTTGTAAAACGGGCAACTCTTCTTTTGCTAATTCAACATCTGTTTTACTATTCTTTGTTACAGTATTTTCGGTTACAGGTGTAATTGAAGCCGCTTCAGGATTTCTCAAACCCGGTTGAGCTGTTGCAATAGCAGGGGTAATGACTGAAGATTGGTCGATACTGGCTGCTCTTTCTGGTATCATTTTTTCTGGCCGGACAATTTTTACAATGGGTGTACCTTCTATTCTGTCTTTATAAAAAGCTATTTCATCAGCCAATTTCAACTCTTCCAAATGTGGAAATATCTTAGATGCTGTTAAATCATTTTCTTCATCTAAGCCTACCCTGCCGGTTACCGAATAGTATTTTTTAGTGGCATTAGTTTTCCAGGTACCTTCCAGATGCCAGGCACTGTCATACCTGTTTCTGCGAAAGGTGCTGGTAACTTTTACTCCTTTGTCTAATTTTCCCCGAAAATTATAAGCAACGATTTCGTCATCCTTTACTTCACAAAGGTCACCTTCTATTGTACCCTTCACCCGTTTTACAATATAGAACAAGGTATCGTTTACAATAAATTCGGTGCGGGAATAACCATATACTCTGCCTTTGTATTCTGTCAATGCAATTT
>JBARSW010000016.1:0-1904 GCA_049644925.1 Chitinophagaceae bacterium
GTACCTATCAGTCATTCCATATTGTTCTACAATAAAATTGCAGCCGCACTGTATCCCAGTAAAAAAGAAATCCTTGTAAGCGAAGGCATTTTAATTTCATTACTGACAAAACGGACGAATCCTTCTGCTGATACAACTTTGGCAATTGGGGGAAGAAAAATTCATTTGTCTAAAAAAAATCTGAATCTGAGTCTCACCATTTTTGAAGGCGGACACGAAATGCTTGTTCCGTCTGCATTGACACTGCCACCAATTGATGGCAATAAAAATCTTAAACCATTACACATTCTTACTATCGGAGATTCAAACGGTGCTTTTGATTATGGCTGGCCGGAGCAAATGAAGAAACTACTGCCATTTTCAACAATCATCAATAAATCAATTGCAGGTAACACCATTGGCTTTGATAACCTGGATCAACCGAAGCTGAATACACTCACCAATCTTAATCAATACCTCGATGCTGCTTTTTCTAAACTGTGAATAAATGCGCAATTCGATTATATTTTCATCGGACTTGGGACAAACGATGTTAAAACCATTTTTGCTGACAGGCAAAAGGAAGTGGAAACAAACATGGACTTGTTGATTCAAAAAATCAAAGAATATTTTAAAGAACATAATAAAAAGACTCCACGCATCGGTATCATTACACCTTCACCGATGGATGAGCAAAAAATTGACTCTAAAAAATATGGCGGTGGCGATTTGCGCATTCAGGGAAATAATAAGCTTTTTCAAAAAATTGCCGGTACAAACAATATTGATTTTTTGGATAGCTATAACATATTGAAATTAAATTTTACCGATAAAACAACTGATGGAATTCATCTAAATGAAAAAGCACAGTTTGAGCTGGCGACAATAATTCTTAAATATATCAATCATGAAAGCAATCGTAATGGAACAAGGTAGTAGTAGAACAGGGGCAAGAAAATTGGTGTGCTTTCTGGGGAGTGATATTTGCATTCTGCCCAAAACGGAGAGTGGAAATTTTTGATGTTGAAGATAATGGTTGTATATATAATTCTGTGGTGCACCGTGATTTTGTAATATCCGATTTGACCTAACGATTCTATTTTGATGATTATGTGATTTAAAAAAATAAAAAACATATGAGAATTACAATTCTGTCTTTTGGTTTATTATTACTTCAAACATACTTGTTTGGTCAAAGTATCAAGTTGCAAGCTGATAAGAAAATGAATGATTACCAGAGCAGCAAAAAGTTAATTCAACGAGTATTGCCTAAATATCAATCAAAATTCATAATTGAATTTATTCCAGCTTGCTCTGGAAATGATTGTTTTGAAGTTGATAAAAAAAATAACAAAGTGGTATTGCGTGGAAATAATCCCATCAGCATTGCTTCTGCATTAAATTGCTATTTGAAGGAAATTGCAAACTGCGATTTGTCTTATGGTTGTGGAACGCAAATGAATTTGCCTGCTAAACTTCTATTGCCGAAAAATAAAATCACAATAATTAGTCCCAACAAATTTCGGTACGCCTATAATTACTGCACGCATGGCTACACTATGGCCTGGTGGAACTGGGAGGACTGGGAAAAGGAAATCGATTATATTGCCATGCAAGGTGTCAATCTGGCGCTGGTAATACAGGGTCAGGAACAAATACTAATCAATACGTTTAAAAAATTTGGTTATACTGATAAGGAAATCAGAAAATGGCTGGTAATGCCTTCTCACATACCATGGTTCTTAATGGGAAATATTGAGGGTACGGATACTATACCAGGTTCAATCGTAAAAAAAAGACTGGAATTGGGACAAAAAATCACAACCCGTATGCGGGAACTGGGCATTGAGCCCATGCTAATGGCATATTGCGGGATGGTGCCATCGACTATGCTTCAGAAATTTCCCCCAAACAATATAATATCC
>JBARSW010000017.1:0-2090 GCA_049644925.1 Chitinophagaceae bacterium
GTGGTACGAATATCCCTACCCTGCTGCAACAAACGTTGCTGGTATTGTTGCCGGTATGGAATATCCCGGTATTGTTTTCTGTCGGTACAACGATACCGGTTCCGGGTTATTTGGAGTAACGGATCATGAATTTGGTCATACCTGGTTCCCGATGATCGTAGGAAGCAACGAAAGAAAATATGCCTGGATGGATGAAGGCTTTAATTCTTTTATCAATGAACTTTCTACTGCTGCATTTAATAAAGGTGAGTTTAAAGAAACAGGTTTCTTTGGTGATCCCAATTCATCCTTTATGGTAAAATATACTTTTGATGAAAGGATGGATGGTCTTAATAATATTCCAGAAGTAATTCAACATGATAATCTTGGTATAACAGCCTATACCAAACCGGCACAGATGTTAGCGGCATTACGGGAAGCAGTGTTAGGCGAAGAAAGATTTGATGCAGCCTTTCGGGAGTATATAAACCGCTGGGCATTTAAGCATCCAACGCCATGGGATTTCTTTCATACCATGGAGAATGTATCCGGCGAAGATTTAAGCTGGTTCTGGAGAGCCTGGGTATTTAATACCTGGAAATTAGATATGAAAGTAAAAGAAGTTAATTATGTAGATGAAACCGCTGCAAAGGGTGCTGCCATAACTATTGAGAACCTGGAGAAAATGGTGATGCCGGTTACGGTAATGGTAAAAGAAGCCAATGGAAAACAACATAAGATAAGTTTACCGGTAGAAGTATGGCAGCGTGGTGCTGAGTGGACATTTACCGTTGCCACCACCAGCGACATAAAAGAAGTAATACTGGACCCCGATCATAAACTCCCCGAATGGGACCGGGAAAATAATAGCTGGAAGAAAAAAGCATTTTAAACAAAAGCCCTTCGTGAAAAAGCGAGGGGCTTTTTTAGTACTAGTCAACCATTTTAAAAGCCATATAACAACTGATGAAAATCATGAGTTGGTTTTTAAATATGTAGTTACTGGTTTGTATATTTAAGTGTTTCACTTTAGAACAGACAAAGGAATGATTGAAATTGACAACATAATTGAATTGAAAACAAACACAAAAACGGAACGACTTTCGTTTGCGACAAGGTATTTAGTTCAAATCAATTTTACATTTGACTTGACTGTTTTATCAGACGGTTTTAGCGGAACATCACATTTTTGCATTAGACGAGACCAATTAGAGAAAATGTGTGATGACTTGACAAATATGCAATTGACATTATCGGGGACAACTATTCTTGACGACAACGATTCTGACGGATTTGTAGAATTTGAAATTGAGTCAAACGGACGACTAAATGTAGGTGGACAGGTTGGTGGAACTCACGAAGACCATTATGTGAAATTCAAATTTCAAACTGACCAGACTTGCATTTCGCAATTTGTTCAGGACTTTTATACTTTACTAAAAAATAAAAATGACTGACCAGCAAAATATAAACTTGACAGTTACAAAAGACGAAGCATTAGTCTTGTTTGAATTTTTAGCAAGGTTCAACCAAAATGAACACCCAAATATTTTTGAAGATCAGGCAGAGCAGAAAACACTTTGGATTTTAGAAGGACAATTGGAAAAGCAATTAGCAGAACCTTTCAGACCCGATTATAAGGACATAATTAACGAAGCAAGAAACAAGATACGTGACGAAGAATGAAAAGAAAATCGGCACCGAGAATAAACTGTGTAAAAAATCAAATTAATTTTATTCTTTTTTACGGCTTAGCTGAACAATAATCATCCTGCTTTGCCTTCATTCACATTGTCTGTATCTTTATACTGCGACAATGAGTTTTTTGCAAACTGCTGTTGGTTGTACACAAGAAATGAAAAATGATAAGTTTCCTTCATAATTAATCTTTTCATTATGATTGCAACAATAGTATTACTTATCTCCTTGTTATTAATTTTATTGGTCGCTTTCATTGTTACCCGGGCAATAATAAAAAAGCACCAGATTATCGGGCGGCCTCCGATTCCTGTGGTTTATTTTCTGCTGGCTAAATTGTTGGTGGTTGTAAACCTGACATTTCTGCTTTTAAAAGGACTAAAAATTAATGTCGATAGAATTTTTGTGCCTGC
>JBARSW010000018.1:0-11121 GCA_049644925.1 Chitinophagaceae bacterium
ATAAATACCTGAAAAAACATAAAGGTCAATATGCCGAAAGAAATGGAGCACAACTTCCGTGGAGAAACCAGGTTGATTTTAAATTATTACAGGATGTGTTTACCAATATTGGAAAAAGCAAGAATACTATTCAGTTCAGCCTTGATATTTTTAACTTTGGCAATCTGCTTAATCCAGGATGGGGTAAGTTTAAAACAATCAATGCCAGTTCAATTCTTATTCCAAGAAATGAAGCATCATTGGTTCCGGGTGGTACAGTGAAACCAGAATTCCAACTGGCAACAGACAGAGGCCAAATCATCACCAGAACTTTCAGAGATAACCAAACTATAACATCTACCTACTATATGCAGTTAGGATTGAGGTATTTGTTCAACTAAGTAATAATTATTTCAAAACAAAAAACCCGTTTCGCCAAAAGCAAAACGGGTTTTTTGTTATAATATCAAGAACTTACTAAGCTATTTTCTCTCACCTCTCACCTCTCACCTCTCACCTTTCACCCCCCAACCCCATTTTAAAAATTCCGGCATTGCCCTACCCCAGGTAAAAACATCGTGATGCCCATCTTTCATTTCAAGGTAATGCATATCTGTCACTTTACTGTATCCTTTTGCTTCTAACTCTTTCATCAGGTCTAATGTGTCGTCAATTGAGTCAATTATTCCATTATGGTTACGGTCTTTAGTTTCATCCAAACAACCACATTGCAAAAAGAATTTCAACCAGGGAGCATATTTGCCATCCCTTATTTGCTGATGCATGATGCGGTGCTTATCATCATCATACATTTCATCATCCTGGTCTACACTTCTCCACCAAAGTGATGCAGAAAAAATACCAACCCTGGAAAATTCACCCGGCCGGTTCCAAACAATATCCAATGCACTTAATCCCCCTAAAGAAAAGCCGGCGAAAGCTTTTTCTTTGAAGGAATTTATTTTGTATTTCTCCCTGACTAGCGGTAATAGCTCATCAAAAATAAATGATGTGTAGAGGCCTGCTTTTGCTCCCCTGCCTTTACAATCCGGTTGATTTTGGGTGCCATACTCCATTCTTCTTTCAGCACCTGCATAGATTGCTACACAAAGCAACGGTTCAATGGAATTTCCTGAATATAAACGGTTTAAAATTGTTTTAAAATGCATTTTCTCCATGTCCTGCCCGTCATTGATCAACAACAGACTTAAAGAATCAAAGTTTTCTATTTCCCGGGGGATAAAAAATTCAACTTCTACTTCCCGCTGGAGAAATTTGGAGCGTATATATTCTTTTTCGGACAAAATGCCGGATACGTTTGCAAGGTGCATGGTTTCAAAAATAAGGATTAAATGATTACGACTTTCGTTGATATATTTTTTTCGTGGAAATGAAAACAGTCAGGTTAATTTGTTAATTTGATGTCGAAAAAATATATTTGATTAGCATCTGTCCCTTTCACTTGTGCATCTTAAAAATTGCACTATTTTTTATCAAATTATAAAAACTATTTATGAAGAAAATCGGTATTCTGCATGGAAAAGAACGTTCCTTTCCAGAAGCTTTTATTGAAAGAGTGAACAGTAAAAATGTTCCGGGTATTGTAGCAGAAAATGTACGGATTGAGAAAGCCTTACAGGGTGAACCAAGTGGTTATGCAGTAATATTTGATCGTATTTCGCAGGATGTTCCATTCTACCGTACCTGGTTAAAAAATGCAGCGGTTTCAGGATGTGCAGTTATCAACAACCCTTTCTGGTGGAGTGCGGATGATAAATATTTTAATAACTGCCTGATGACAAAAGTGGATGTACCAGTACCTAAAACGGCAATCATTCCTTCCAGAGATTTGCCAACTGATACTTCCAATGATTCTTTCAGCAATCTGGCCTACCCGCTAGACTGGCCTGCTATTTTTGAAAATGTAGGATTCCCGGCTTATATGAAACCATTTGCCGGTGGTGGATGGAAACATGTGTACCGTTTGGAAAATGCAGATGATTTTTTTTCCAAACATTCGGAAACAGGACAATTAGTAATGATGTTACAGGAAGAAATTGTTTTTACTGAATATTACCGTTGTTATTGTATTGGTGGAAAGTATGTACGCATTATGTCGTATGAACCCCGCAATCCTCATCATTTACGTTATGTTGCAGATTTCAAACCTTCGCCAGAGCGTTTACAGCAAATGACTGATATTGTCCTGCGCATCAACAAATATTTAGGTTATGATTTTAACACCGTTGAATTAGCAATCCGGGATGGGATACCTTATGCTATTGATTTCTGCAATCCGGCACCTGATGCTGATTTGCATAGTGTAGGACAGGAAAATTTTGATTGGGTAGTAGAGACTGCCGCCAACTATGCTATTGAAAAAGCACAGAGCCAGGTAGAAGGAGCAGATAATCTGACATGGGGAGAATATGTAAAATGCGGAGCAAATAAAATGCCGTTGATCTGATATGGGTAAACTTACTATCTATAATATTGATGACAACACCCTTAGTCAGGTTGAAGAGCCGGATTCTTCCATATCCTACACTTATGCTGACTACATGAAATGGAAATTTGAAGAGCAGTTAGAACTGATTAGAGGTAGGATTTTTAAAATGAGCCCCGCCCCTGCTCCTGTACATCAAAAAATTTGTCTTGCTATTGGCAGTATTTTTTACAGGAAGTTGAAGAAAAGTAAATGCCAGACTTTCCCTGCTCCATTTGATGTAAGATTGCCAATAAGGGGCAGGAAAAAAGATGATGAGATTACCACTGTTGTTCAACCGGATATTTGTATTATTTGCGATGAATCAAAATTAGACAGCCGTGGCTGCTGTGGGGCACCCGACCTTATTGTAGAAATACTTTCTCCAGGCAATTCAAAGAAAGAAATAAATTTAAAATTCGAATTGTATGAAGAAGCTGGTGTAAAAGAGTATTGGATTGTAAACCCTGCAGAAGAGAATATTGTTGTTTTTATTTTAAATGAACAAGGCAAATTTTCCGGGCTAAAAATGTATGCAGGTGGAGACAACATTATTAGCGTTGCAGTACCCGGATTAAATATTGATGTGACTGAAATTTTTACCAACTAATTATTATGAACCTGAATTACAAAAGTTTTACCCTCGGCGTAGAAGAAGAATACATGGTACTGGACCCCCATACTCATGAACTGAAAAGTCATGAACAGAAGATAGTACATGAAGGCCAGAAAATAATTAAAGACAAAGTAAAAGCCGAGATGCACCAGGCAGTAGTAGAAGTTGGCACAGATATATGTGCAGACATTGATGAAGCCTACGAGGATGTTGCTATCTTACGCAAAACAATCAGTAGCATCGCTGACGGGCTTGGCTTTGCCATGGGAGCTGCTGGCACACATCCGTTTAGTCATTGGGAGAGTCAGTTAATAACTGACCATGTTCGCTATAGTGAAATTGTTAACGAATTACAGGAAGCAGCACGCAGTAATTTAATTTTTGGATTACATGTGCATGTTGGAATGGAAAGCCGGGAAATGGCCAATCACATTGCCAACAGCACCCGTTATTTTTTACCACATGTATTTGCCTTGAGTACCAACTCACCATTTTGGGAAGGAAGAATGACAGGCTATAAATCATTCCGTACAAAAGTATTTGATAAATTTCCCCGCACCGGAATTCCGGATGCATTTGAAAGTATAGAGGCATATGACAATTATGTGAAACTGCTGATAAAAACCAATTGCATTGATAATGCAAAAAAAATATGGTGGGATTTAAGGGTACATCCTTTCTTTAATACCGTTGAGTTCCGCATTTGTGATATACCAATGACGGTAGATGAAACAACAGCTATTGCCGCATTGTTCCAGGCTATCTGTGCAAGGATTTATATGCTCCGTTCCAAGAATCTTAATTTCATTCAATACTCAAGGGCTTTGCTCAATGAAAACAAATGGCGGGCCAGCCGGTATGGAGTGGATGGTTATATGATTGATTTTGGTAAAGAGGAAGAAACAAATACCCGGGCATTAATTTATGAATTATTAGATTTTCTGGACCCGGTTCTTGATCACTTGGGAAGCCGGCATCGTGTGGCACATGTTCATAAAATGCTCGAAAATGGAACCGGTGCAGACCGGCAATTAGCCGTATTTGAACAAACAAAAAATCTTGTTGAAGTTACAAAGTATATACAAGGGCAATATTTAGCAGGGATTTAATATTTATTAAATAATTTTTTGTTCAATTTCACGATTTTGGTATTTAAAATAAAATAAGGTTTTATGAAAATCAGATTTATTTTTATGGCCACTGCACTTTTCTTTTCATTATCAGCATTCTCTCAGAATAAAGTAACAAAAGATCTGATAGGAACATGGGCTGGGACCGATTCAACAAACAAAACCGGAACCCTCCAATTTATTAACAGCGACAGTGTAATTGTTGAAATTCCTGGCTGGGGAACTTTCAATTCTTCTTATAAAATTGAAATTGAAAAAAAACCAATGTGGTTTGATATAATTGTAACAACTAATGATAATGTAATCACATTAAAAGGTTTATTACAATTTATTACTCTTGATAAAATTAAATGGCAAATCACACTTGATGAAGACAGGTCAAAAGGTTTTTTACCCGAAACAAGTGATAATACACAACTACTACAACGACAATGAGTTTTTATAGTTTCTAATTATAACCAAATGAAATTCACTCTTCGTCCCTGGGCACAAAGTGATGTTGATGCATTGGCAGAATATGCCAATAATTATAAAATTGCCAAAAATCTAACGAATGCTTTTCCCCACCCTTATACCAGTGAGGATGCTAAGAAATTTATTGACATGGTTTCGCAACATAACCCTGTTCAGGTTTTTGCAATCGACATAAATGGAAAGGCAAGCGGTGGTATCGGTTTATTTCCACAAACAGACATTATGTGCAAAAATGCAGAAATGGGTTACTGGCTCGCAGAATTATTTTGGGGCCAGGGGATTATTACTAAAGCCATTATTGAAATGATAGACTATGGTTTCAAAACTTTTAATATAACCCGTATATATGCCAGGCCTTATGGCACCAACATGGCTTCGCAAAAAGCATTAGAGAAAGCTGGTTTTATTTTAGAAGCAAGGTTCGAAAAAACTATTTTCAAAAACGGCGAATACCTGGATGAACTGGTGTATGCAGTAAGAAGCAATGATTAATCTAAAAACACAAACACCAATCGCCGGCCTAAAACAGCGATTGGTGTTAGAAAAAATTACGACAAACCTGAGAAGTTTATTTTTTAATCATATGAAATATCTGTCCGCCACTTTTCTGCATTTCCACAACTAAAGTATCCCCATCAAATTTATAGTTATACATAAACTTATATTCATTTCCATCTGCCTGGAAACTGAATGTACTGTCGGTCACTTCTGTTTTCCCGGGATTATTAAACCCACCTTTGCCAAAAGCAAGTTTATTACCATTAAAATCATATACAGTTCCCACATTTGTTTCAGCCATTGAACCTTCGGCTCTTATAATTTCCCAGGCACCATCTAATTTTGTTGCGGTGCCGCTTTCCTTTTTCTCATCAGTAAGATCTGTACTGAGTATTTCCTCTTTTATTTCTGCTTCCGTTTTTTCCTTTTTTTCGTTGTTTCCACAAGCTGTTAATAAGAATGCAGCCGTCAGCATTGTCAGTGAAGTTTTTAAAAATTGCATGGTTAATTGATTTTAGGTACTCAAGATAAATATATTTTTAAAATTTTCCTTCGTCCACCTCTTTAATAAAATTAATAACCCCGTTCATAAACACCTGCTGATCGTCCCACATAGCTAAATGGCTTCCATCTGGGCAGAAGAGGTAGCGGCCATTTTGTACCATCTTACTTTGTTCTTCCATTGCATTCGGATCCATGGTATCATGCTTTGCTCCCACCATCAACGCTGGCACTTTTATTTCTTTCAGGCTTTTTTTTATATCCCAGTTTTTTAATCTGCCCCCAATACCAAATTCAGAAGGCCCCTGCATCAGTGTGTAGATTTCCCCGTTAACATGTTTCATACTTCGGTTAAACCCATCAGGCCATTCTATCAGCCTGCATAAATGCTTCTGGTAAAAATTTGGTATCAGCAATTCCATATAACGGGGATTGGCAAAATCCCCTTTCGCTTCAATTGCCCGTACTTCTGCCAGTACTGCCGGTTCCATTTGTTTTGATAAAACTTCGTCAGCATACTTTCCATATTCCGGTGCACTGGCCATCATGTTTGCAACAATTAATCCTTTTAAATGCTGTTGATATTTCAGGGCATATTCCATTGCCAGGATACCACCCCATGAGTTGCCCAGAATATAAAAATTATCAGCAGACGCACCAATTGCCTTTCGAACCTGTTCCACTTCTTCTACAAAACGATCAGTTGTCCAAAGGCTGCTATCTTTTGGCTGGTCACTGTAATAAGAACCAAGCTGATCATACTCATAAAACTCAAATCCTTCTTTTGGGAAAAAGCTTTCAAAACATTCCATATACTCATGTGTCATGGCAGGTCCGCCATGCAACAGTAATATTTTAATACGGGGATTATTCCCGAAACGTTTTGTCCAAACTTTAAATTCACCCACCGGGGTCTTAACAGGAATCATTTTTACTCCGGCTGATTTCACACCACTGTCTCCATAGTTAAAATATTGAGATACAGGCATGTTTCCTCCGGAAGAACTTTTGTTATTATGCCGGCAGGATATAAGTATAACCAACAAAAGAAATGAAAATAGAAATGGCTTCATAATAGTTAATTTTACTAAGAAGATACATTTTTAATTTAAGTAATTTCATTTGATGAAAAAAATATATTCAATACTGATTTTTGCAGTACTCTTTTTTATTGTCTCTTGTACTTCAAAAAAAGCAGCAGACCTGTTGGTTTATAATGCTACTATTTATACAGTAGACAGTTTATTTTCCACAACTGAAGCTATGGTGATACAAAAAGGAAAAATTATTGCTACCGGTAAAATAGCTGACCTGGAAAAAGAATATGAAGCAAAAGAAAAACTGGATGCACAAGGCAAGTTTATTTATCCGGGCTTTATTGATGCCCATGCACATTTCACCGGTTATGGGCTTAGTCTGCAAAAAGTTGATCTGGTAGGAACCAACAGTTGGGACGAGGCATTAGAAAGAGTAAAACAGTTTGCTGTACAAAACCCCGATGGTTGGATAACAGGTCGTGGCTGGGACCAAAATGATTGGGAAATGAAAGAGTTTCCTAATAATGCAGAACTGGATACACTTTTTCCAGACAGGCCTGTTTTACTTACAAGAGTGGATGGTCATGCTGCCGTAGCTAATAAAAAAGCATTGGAAATAGCCGGCATCACAGCCGGCGACACTTTAACTGGTGGAGAAATAGAAGAAATGGAAGGCACCCTGACTGGAATTCTAATTGACAATGCAATAGATCTTGTTTCATCAAAAATTCCAACGCCAACTGAAGAGCAAATAAAAAAAGCATTACTTAGGGCAGAGAAAAATTGTTTTGCAGTTGGATTAACAACAATTGATGATTGCGGCCTCAGTTATATTACTGCCGAAATAATTAAGGAAATGCAAGCCAAAGGAGATTTGAAGATGCGGTTGTTTGTAATGCTGAGTGATGAAAAGACAAATTATGAATATGCCGAAAAAAATGGCATGATTAAAACAGACCGGTTGAATGTACGGAGTTTTAAAGTTTATGCAGATGGCGCATTAGGTTCAAGAGGTGCTTGCCTGTTAAATCCTTATTCTGATAAACCAGGTCATTATGGTTTTCTGTTAAGTCAAACTGAACATTTTGATTCTGTAGCCAATCATATTTACAAAAAAGGCTGGCAAATGTGTACACATGCCATTGGTGATAGTGGCAACAGAACATTACTGAACATTTATGCCAAATACCTGAAAGGTAAAAATGACCTGCGATGGAGAATTGAACATGCACAAGTCGTCAATCAAAATGATTTTTCTTTATTCGGAACTTACTCTGTTATTCCTTCAGTTCAACCTACACATGCCACCAGCGATATGTATTGGGCCGGAGACCGTTTAGGAGAAGAAAGAGTGAAAGGAGCATATGCATATAAACAACTATTGCAACAAAATAGCTGGATGCCGCTTGGCACGGATTTTCCCGTAGAAGATATTTCCCCTTTTAAAACTTTCTATGCGGCTGTTGCAAGAAAAGATGCAAAGGGATGGCCTGAAAAGGGATATCAAATAGAAAATGTATTGACCAGAGAAGAAACCCTTCGGGGTATGACCATTTGGGCAGCCAAATCTAATTTTGAGGAAAATGAAAAAGGCAGTTTAGAGAAAGGAAAGTTTGCTGATTTTGTAATACTTGATGCAGATTTAATGAAAGTTAGCGAAAATGAAATTTTGAATATTACTGTATTAAAAACTTTCCTGAATGGGGAGATCGTTTATGAGAAAAGTAAATAAGCCCCGCATATTTAAATAAATTAAACATACAAAGAACTGAATCCTGATCAAAC
Source organism: Chitinophagaceae bacterium (assembly GCA_049644925.1). Classification (GTDB taxonomy): domain Bacteria; phylum Bacteroidota; class Bacteroidia; order Chitinophagales; family Chitinophagaceae; genus JJ008. The sequence goes on from JBARSW010000018.1 coordinate 8,506, forward strand.
TTAATAGTAATAATTAAACTGTGTAAATATTAAAAACTCAAAAGCTGATCAGCACCATTATTCATTTTCATATAGAAAATAATTCTAAGAACGGATTGTATATTTAATCAATATCAACAATCCACAACTGTGGACAACCATCATAGCAATGTTTAGTGTTAAAATAAAATAAGTCTTAATTTTGCCCAATGAGTTGGACCGAAAAACGGACTGTAAAAGTAGCAATCCTCGATCTCTATGAAGGCGCCCCTAATCAGGGTATGCGTTGTATACATGACATACTTCATATTTGGAGTATTCAGAACAATATTGATTTGTTGACTGACGTATTCGATGTCCGGCTGAAAAGAATTGTACCTGACACTTCTTACGATATTTATATTTCTTCTGGTGGCCCTGGCGACCCTTTAACCAGCCGATATGAAGATTGGGATATAGAATGGTGCCGCTGGCTTGATAAAATAATCCGCTGGAACGAAAACCCGGATAGTTTAGAAAAAAAATTTGTTTTCTTTATTTGCCATTCATTTCAGTTAGCAAGCCGGTATTTAAACGCAGGATTAGTTTGTAAAAGAAAATCTACCTCGTTTGGTGTGTTTCCCATTCACATGCTTCAAAATGGAAAAGAAGAGCAGGTCTTCGATGGTTTAAAAGATCCATTCTATGCTGTTGATAGCCGTGATTTCCAGGTAATACACCCCAATCATGATTTATTAAATGAATTGGGTGCTAAAATTCTGTGTATTGAAAAAAGCCGCCCACATGTTCCCTACGAAAGAGCCGTTATGGGTATTCGTTTCAATGAATACATGATTGGCACACAATTTCATCCGGAAGCAGATGCTGTGGGTATGACAATGTACCTGAAAATGGAAGAAAAAAGAAAAACCGTTATTGAAAATCACGGCGAGGCTAAACTAATCAGCATGCTGGAGCACCTGGGAGACCCTGACAAAATAGTGTGGACAAACTCACATGTACTACCCAATTTTCTGAACCAGGCCATTGAGTTACCGATAGCCGTTGAAGCGTAGGCAATAAATTCTTGAATTTTTTTTACGTAATTTTATTTATTTTACATAAGCCAACTTTTGAAGCTACCAAGATAAAATTGCAATTTTTGGCGAAAAAAGCAGAGGTTTTACTAATTTATAACCTATAATCATTTCCTGATGAAAATTATTTTACTACTATTCGCTTTTACAACTATCTATTGTAATAATCATCACTCTGCCACCACAAGGCCCGCCAGTAATGATTTAAAAGATGGAGAAATAAAATCTACTTTGTCATCAGATACTATTGAAACAATTAGCGGCGCTGAATTTAGTATTGGAATCAGGGCATCTATGGGAACGGGCAATCGATGGATGCTGGAAGATTCCCTGGATAAGCAATATCTGATCCTTATCCGCACTGTCATTACTACTGACAGTACAGAAATGGCTGCAAAACCCGATCTTCAAACCTTTACATTTAAGGCCCTGAACACTGGCTCATCCTCCATTTCATTTGTTTATAAAAGACCCTGGAAAAAAAATACAGAAGCCAATGCTGAAAGAAAAAAGTATTTTATTAAGATAAACTAAAGATTTTTTTAAACCACAAACTTGAAATTTATGAAACCAACAAAACAAACCATTAAACTACGCCTATTCCTGTATTTCATCATTACAATGACAACTGCCGGACTTTCTGCATTTGCACAACCGGTAAACCTGGAGATCAATCCAAAGCTTTCGCCGAAATATGTAATAAGGGAAGCAAATGCAACACCACAATTAAAACTAAAGCTCACTAATCTCAGATCTGAAATAGTTAGAAACAAATGGACATTTAATGTTGGAGTAACCGGTGTTTCATTAAAATCAAGGGCAGCAATAACCGGCGAAAGTGAGATAAATGCAACACAAGCAAACATAATTAAGTCCAAAGTTGCAAACCGTGTGATTTCAGTGGAAGGACAAAACCTTATTAAAATATGGGCAACCAGTTGCTTTTCATCAAAAAGTGCATATGATGCCCGGAGTGTCGGATATGTAACCCCCGTAAAAGACCAACAATGTGGAAATTGCTGGGCCTATTCTGCCATGGGAGCTTATGAAGCAAGCTATAAAAGAGTAAATGGTGTAGTAGCAGATGCCTCCGAACAATATGTTGTAAACTGTTCCGGTGGTGGCGACTGCGGACCTGCCGGTGGATTAGCGTACAAAGTTTTTGACTGGATGGTTGACAATACTAAAAATGTAGCAACGGATGCAACAGCACCTGATGCAGGTGTAGTGGGTGCTTGTCCCGGCACAACACCTGTTTCCCAATATTATGCTTCTGATTGGGGTGTAGTATCTTCCTCAGGTGATATATTAAAAATTGCTTCTGTTGCCGACATTAAAGCTGCCATCTGCAAATATGGCCCTGTTGCCGCCAGTGTGTATGTTACCGATGCATTTCAAAACTATACCAATGGTGTGTTTAATGAGTTTGCTAGTAATTATAGCAGCCCAAGCTCCAACCATGCAATTGTGCTTGTTGGCTGGGACGATAGTAAAAATGCATGGCTGTTGAAAAATTCATGGGGAACAGATTGGGGCGAAGATGGCTATATGTGGATTGACT
>JBARSW010000019.1:0-8773 GCA_049644925.1 Chitinophagaceae bacterium
CTAATCTCTTTGGTAGGGTCAATGCCAAAACAAATCTGGTTAAAAAAGCACCGGAAGCCGTATGTTTCAAAAAGAGCCTGGTAATAAGGTTGGTTGTAGTTCATACAGTAAAGTGGTGACTGAAATCCTTCCACAATCAATCCCCACCAGCGGTCCCTTTCTCCAAAATTGATAGGGCCATCCATCGCTTCCATTCCTCTTTGCAACAGCCAGTGTTTTGCTACATCAAATAACATATCAGCGGCATCTTGATTATTAATGCAGTCAAAAAAGCCAATGCCTCCAACAGGAAAATCATCACCTTTTGTCCTGTATTTTTTATTGGTAAAAGCTGCAATCCGGCCAATTAATTTTCCTGTGTTGTCTTTTAATATCCAACGTGTTGCTTCTCCAAAACGAAATGCTTTGTTTTTGTTTTTATCGAACACATCATTTATGTCCTTGTCCAATGGGCGGATATAATTGGGATCATTTTTATTGATCTCCATATTTACCTTAATAAAATCTTTTGCCAGTAGGAGGGTTGTAACTTCCGTAAGTTGCATAGGGCAAATGTAGGAAAGACGGACAATTTTTCTAATCTGAGGTTTTTTTGTGATTTATGAATGAAATACAGCCCGTATTAAAATTCCTCATATCGCATATTAATTAAAGCGATATTATTTTCATCAGAAACTCAATTCAGGAAAAGTCAAACGAATAGGATGTGATTAAAATCATTCCTTTTTGCCTGTCTAATAGAGTAACTTAATACAAAATTTTGATTATGAACCGACATTTTTTTATGATATTTTTTCTATTCCTGGTTTATTCAATGCCCCTTTCAGCACAGGATTTTGATGACCTGAACAACCTGGCTTTTAAAGAACGGGATAATAAAAATTATCAAAAAGCTATTGAGTTATGTACTCAGGCACTCAATAAAAAAGTAAATGCAAGATCATATATAATCCGGGCCGACTGCCGTTATGAATTAAAGGACTATGAAGCAGCCATAACTGATTTTAATTCAGCCCTTACTTATTACAGTAGTTATTACACAGATAATAAAGAAAAGGCGGGTATTTATTACATGATAGGACGCAGCAAGCATGATTTATATAAGTATAGTGATGCTATAACAGATTATACTACAGCTTTGACCTATAATTATGAAGAACCAGGATACATTTACTGGAACAGGGGTACCTGTTATTATGAATTGGGAAAATACAAGGATGCAAAAGATGATTTTACCAAAGCCATCGACAGGATATCTGCCAGTGAAGATTTATCAACAATCTATTCTGACAAGGGTGATTGCGAGGCCAAATTAGGTAATTACGAAGCGGCGTATACATTATACACCAGAGCTATCAGCTATAATTCAAATAACTACAACGCTTTCTGGCAAAGAGGACATTATAAAAGCCAGGAAAAAAAATATACTGAAGCATTATCCGATTTTGATAAGGCTATTGAACTAATTACAAAAAACCCTGAACCTTCTGCTAATAATGACCTTGCCATCCTGTACCGTAACAAAGCCATCATGCATAGAGACCTCAGGCAATATGACGAAGGGCTTGCTGCTATAAATAAGTCAGTAGCTACCGATCCAAACATGGCCAAAACATACCGCATTCGGGCAGAGATTTACCAGGCCATGAAGAAATATGACAGGGCAAAAATTGAATATGGAAACAGTATAACACTTCAAACTGACAAGAAAATTAAATCTGATATTTTGCTGGACCGTTCCATTATGGAAAGGCAATTGCTGGATTATAAAAGTTGTCTCGATGATCTGAATAAAGCAGTTGAATTGGATCCTACTGATGGTTTGAATTACTGGCACCGTTCAGTATTGTATGGATATAAGAAAAATTATCCGGCAGCTATAAAAGATTGCAACCTGGCAATTGACAGGTATAAGTCCGATTCATCCTCCACTGCCAGTCTATATTGGCTGCGGTCTGGTTTTAAAGATATTACCGGAGATTTTACCGGTGCTACAGAAGATTACCAGGTCTATTTAAAATATTATCCTCAAAGTTATAGTGGGTATTACGAATTGGGCCGTCTCTTTAAATTGAAATTAAAGAACATTGATTTGGCCAATGCTAATCTTGACAAAGCGTTGGAGCTGGCTGAGAAAGCTTATGACACATCGAAAATTTCCTATATCTACTTAATTAAAGGGGAGAAGGAACTGGCCTATAAAAAAATGCTGGAACATATTGATAACAATAAAAACGATGCTTATCAATATAAATGGGGACTTCATAATATGGCCTGTATCTATGCTATGGCTGGAAATACCAATAAGGCATTTGAGTTCCAGGACAAATCCTTTAAGGCAGGATTTGATGATTACCTGCACCTGGTTAATGACAGAGACCTGGCAACTATTATGAAACTGCCACAATGGAAAACGATGCTGACAAAATATAAAGTGCCGGTACCCCAAAACTGATGAAATGTTATTGGGTTTCAAGTTTTCCCCAGCCCCAAAAAGCTCCTTTTTTGAATTGGCAAATTAGACCGGCACCCTTACCTTTGCGGCCTGAAATATTAACCCGCCGCAGCAATGAGTAGGCGGTAAACCTCTCAAATAATTTATATGGCAAATGTTGGTAAAGTAAAACAGGTGATAGGTGCCGTAATCGACGTACAATTCGATGGCAAACTTCCTGAAATTTATAACGCATTGGAACTTAAGAGAGAAAATGGTGATATACTGGTTCTTGAAGTTCAGCAACACCTTGGAGAAGATAGTGTTCGTACCATTGCAATGGATGGAACTGAAGGTCTGGTTCGTGGTACAGAAGTGATAGATACGGGTATTGCGATTGCAATGCCGGTTGGGGATGCAATTAAAGGCCGGTTGTTTAATGTAACGGGAGATCCCATCGATGGATTACCTCCTGTAAGTAAAGTGGGTGGCCGTCCAATCCATAATATGCCCCCAATGTTTGAAAACCTGAGTACCTCATCAGAAGTTTTATATACAGGTATTAAAGTTATTGACCTGATTGAACCTTATGCAAAAGGAGGTAAGATCGGTTTGTTTGGAGGTGCTGGTGTTGGTAAAACGGTAATTATCCAGGAATTAATCAACAACATTGCAAAAGTATATTCAGGTGTATCCGTTTTTGCCGGTGTAGGTGAAAGGACGAGAGAAGGTAATGACCTTATGAGAGAGATGATTGAGGCTGGTATTATGAAATATGGCGATGCGTTCAAACATAGTATGGAAGAAGGCGGATGGGATCTGAGTAAAGTGGACATGAAAGAATTGTCTGAATCAAAAGCAACCTTCATCTTTGGACAAATGAATGAACCTCCCGGTGCAAGGGCAAGGGTGGCATTGTCGGGATTAACAATAGCAGAATACTATCGTGATGGAGACGGACAGGGAAAAGGCCGTGACATCCTATTCTTCGTTGATAATATCTTCCGTTTCACCCAGGCCGGTTCTGAAGTATCTGCCCTGTTGGGTCGTATGCCTTCTGCCGTGGGTTATCAACCTACACTTGCTACTGAAATGGGAATTATGCAGGAGCGGATCACTTCAACAAAAAATGGTTCAATCACATCTGTTCAGGCGGTTTACGTACCTGCAGATGATCTGACAGACCCTGCTCCGGCAACAACTTTTGCTCACCTGGATGCAACAACTGTATTGTCTAGAAAGATTGCTGACTTAGGTATTTATCCTGCGGTTGACCCGTTGGATTCTACTTCAAGAATATTATCTCCATTGATAGTTGGTGATGCACATTATGATTGTGCAAACAGGGTGAAGCTGATGTTGCAGCGTTATAAAGAATTACAGGACATTATTGCCATTCTCGGGTTGGATGAATTGAGTGATGAAGATAAACTGGTAGTAAGCCGTGCAAGAAAAGTGCAGCGTTTTCTTTCACAACCTTTCCATGTGGCAGAAGCCTTTACCGGTTTGAAAGGGGTGTTGGTTCCAATTGAGGAAACAATCCGTGGATTTAATATGATTATGGATGGAGAAGTAGATGAATATCCTGAATCAGCTTTCAACCTGGTGGGAAGTATTGATGATGCGATTGAAAAAGGTAAAAAGTTGATGGTGGCTGCACAGGGGTAATGCCCCCTGTCCCCCTGAAGCCTGCCTGCCGGTAGGCAGGGGGAAACTTAGGTCAAAGATTTTTTATTTGATTTGAAAGTTCTTTATAGCAGTTTGTTGAATGATTGTGTTACCAGCTACATTAATACGGATGATCTTCGTTGCAAGTTTATCCTGAGGCAACGAAGGGCACACTTCAACTTTCTGTTCTTTACTCAACATAAAAAAATAATAGTTCACTTGCTGCTCTCAGGGCTGTGAGTTGGGCTCTCCCCTTTGCGGGGAGTTGGAGGGGGCCATGAATCTAGAAATATTAACACCAGAAAGAAAAGTTTTCAGTGATGAAGTGTACGGCGTACAAATGCCCGGCATTACCGGAAGTTTTGAAGTATTGGAAAAACATGCTCCATTGGTTAGTGCGTTAAAGGCCGGCCGGTTGAAAATTCTAAAAGACAACAAAAATCATTTTGTTCATTTTGATATTAAAAGTGGATTTGTGGAAATGCTGAATAATAAAGTAACAGTACTGGTAGAAGGCGCAGTGCCGGTAGAATAATATTTGAGAAACCCATAATCGGGAATATGAAAACAAATTGACCCTCTCGTTTACCGGGAGGGTTTTTTGTGCCTATTGCTTCTGCATTCTCTTCTGCAATTCCTTCTCTGCATAGGTAAACACCTTCTTCATTAAATCCGTTTTTCTTAATTCGTATTTCGTTCTTACCTGTTCTTCCTCATTGGCTACCATAACGAAAATTAAATCTACTGCCCGTGCTGATACAAAATCCGTCAGGCTGTTTTCCAGCGGCGTATTGATAAATGGAATACTGTTATAAATTTTTGTAATGCCACTCCATTCTTTATCTGCTCCTTCAATTTTTATGGTACTGTCCACAATGGGTCTGAAAGCTGTCATTAATCCGGGCTTCATATTTTGTTTAAAATAATCGGTGGCGGCATGTGTATTATCAGTAATTAAAATTTTGGCGGCATCTTTTATTGACATACTTTTTATGGCATCAACAAAAAGCGGTTTGGATACAGTAACAGCCGATGACATTGCTTTGGTAAATTTTCCGGTTACCTGGTTGATGGCTTTATCAAATCCAATATCCCGTAAAGTTTTTTCAATTTTTTCGGCTTCACCTGGAAAAGCAAAGCGAACTAATGGATTTCCGTTCGGGTCTGCAAATGCGTTTAACCCTTTGAATAATCCTTGAGATAAGGCATCTTTTAAACCCAATGCCATTTCCAACTCAGATGGAATAAGACCGAGGTTTTTCAAAGTACTGCATCCGGGTACAATTGCAATAAAAAATGCAAAGAGAGGAATTATAACAAGCCGTTTCATATTAATGTTAATTTGGAGCAAAGGTTATACTTCTGAGAATTGATTCGGTGATTTTTCGATTAAACATGGAAATTGAAGGGCAAAGTTCACCATTTTGGAGTTCGGAGCAATTAATTCAATTGCGGGTCTATGGGGAAATTCACCATCATTTTATATTCTCCACCAAGTTGCCGGAGAGAATCTTTCCATATTTCAGTATGATCATTGTGAAAGATAAGTTTACGGGTGGCTTTTACAGTCAACCAGGTTTTCTCTATCATTTCAACATTCAATTGTTCTTCACCCCAACCTGAATAGCCAATGTAGAATCGAATTTTATTTATATCAATTTCTTTACTCTTAATCAGGTCAATCACTGCTTCAAAATCTCCTCCCCAGTACACACCTTTTATCACTTCTTGCCCGCCGGGAATTTCATTCGGGTATTGATGTAAGAAATGTATTGAATCTATCTGAACAGGTCCTCCATAATAAACAGGAATTTTATGCCCTTCCAGTTCGGGTATCAGCTCGTCCAGCGAATTTTCATATTGACGGTTCAGCACAAAGCCAAAACTTCCTTCCTCTTTATGTTCGCATAAAAATACTACCGTTCTGAGAAAATTAGGGTCTTTCAGAAAAGGGTCAGCAATCAGTAATATGCCGGGAGCCGGGTCAATCATAATCTAATTTAGCATTAAAATTTATTTTTCAGAATTCCTGTTCAAAAATAATCGTGAAAAGTACAGGCTTAGTTAATTTTCCTGATAAGAGGTCTTATTATAGTAGAAATTGGCTAAAATTGTGCAATAGCCCGAAAGGCTAAAGTGTTAATAGCCCCGGATGAAATCCGGGGTATCAAACGATAATGTTAAATCAACCCTGAAGGGTTTGAATGAAATCAATGCACATATTTATATTGCGTGAAGTATAAATTCTAAATCCCCGTTAAAAAAACGGATTAGCTCAGTTGGCAGAGTTTTTACGAAGCCGGAACTGTATTTTTGCCTTTCTTTTGGAGTTGTTTAAAACCTCCTATCTTATGCGTATATAATTAATTATTAGTGAAACGAATATTTACCATAATTACTATCCTGATTACTCTTTCTATGACGGGGATCATCGTTATCCAGGTATCATGGATCAGGAATATGGTGCTGCTCCGAAAGGAACAGATTAAGCATAATGTTCAGGAGTCTGCCAAAGTAGTCGGAAATGAACTGGCAGTACAAAAAGGTAGTTATGCAGCAGGACCAAATAAAAAAAATTTCCTAACCGATGAATTTATCCTTGAAATGTACAAGCCGCCAACCATTGGCAGAAAAATTGACATTGAGGATATTAAAAAAAGACTTGACAAGGAATTTGGGAAAAGAAACCTGAAGAATATTCATTATGAATTTGGCGTCGCCACTTATAATCCTTACGGCGATGATGTGTTTGAAAAAATGACTCCGAATTTTATTACTGCATTCCTGGATACTACACAAAACTGGAGTACGAATTATGGCTTACAGGCCCTGAGCGGAACAGCGGCTGAAGGTATTAGTGTTGATGAAGTATTATATGTAACGGTGCTTGATATTGACAGCCTTGTTTTTAAAACACTTAAATGGCGGATTGTTACTTCCCTGTTTTTTACATTTATTATTCTGGCTGCCTTTTATCTTACTGTAAGAACAATGTTACGGCAAAAGAAACTGGGTGACATTAAGAATGACTTTATTAATAATATGACACATGAGTTTAAAACTCCAATTGCTACCATTTCACTAGCTGTAGATGCCATCCGGAATGAGAAAGTAATTAATGACCGGCAGAAACTCACCTATTTCAGTGGAATTATTAAGGAAGAAAATCAACGGATGAACCGCCAGGTAGAAACCATTTTGAAAGCATCTCAATTAGAGAAACAGGAAATAGAATTAAACTTAAAACCTGTCAATGTACATGAAGTGATAAAAGAGGTGGTGGACAATTTTGTATTGCAATTGGAAGATAAAAATGGGAAAGTTGAACTTGTGCTGAATGCTGACAATGATTTAATAGAAGCAGATGAAGTGCATTTTTCCAACCTGGTAAATAATATGGTGGATAATGCTATTAAGTATTCAAAAGAAAATATACCTCCGCATATAAAACTAACAACCAGTTCTGGTGTAAAAAACTTTACGTTAAAAATAGAAGACAATGGTATTGGTATGAACCGGGAAACGGTAAAGAGAATCTTTGAACGATTTTACCGGGCCCATACCGGAAATGTTCATAATGTAAAGGGATTTGGATTGGGATTGAGCTATGTGAAAACAGTAGTGCAGGCACATAATGGTGAAATTAAAGCTGACAGTACGCTGGGTAAGGGTAGTACATTCATTATTGAATTACCACTTAAAAAAAATTAAATCTTGTCGTACTGACTGTCGTCAGGCAAGCTTGCTGAAGGATGCCACAACAGGCATCCGTCTCCATAACTGAGAAATCGAAAATCATTATTCAGAGCATATTCATAAACATCTCTCCAGCTAGCCTGACCGTTAGGCAGGCTATTTCCAATTAATGCAGCAACTAACAGCAGCAAAGTTGATTGAGGCTGATGAAAATTGGTGATCAATCCCTTTACTATTTTAAACTCATAGCCCGGAGTAATTAATAGCTGTGTTTTTGCAACTAACCTGTCAAGATTATTTTTGTTCATCCAGTGCAGCAGTGCTTGCAGCGCATCAGGAACTGTAACATTGAATTCACTTAAGTTGTAAGCATCCCATTGTAAAAGTTGTATTGACTCCTGACCTGCCTGTCCGATAGGCAGGCTCCCGACTTCCGACTTCCGACTTCCGACTCCCGACTCCCGACTCTTAACCCCCAGCCAATACAAACTCTCTAAAGTTCTGAGAGAGGTAGTTCCCACGGCAATAATATTTTTATCAAGGTTGATAAGAATATTTTCGATAGTTTTCTTTGAAACATCAATCCACTCTGCATGCATTTCATGATCCTGCATTGTTTCTGATTTTACCGGTTTGAAAGTGCCGGCACCTACATGCAGTGTTACAAAATGAGTTTCAATTTTTTTCTCAAGGAGGTCAGAAAATATTTTTTCAGTAAAATGTAATCCGGCAGTTGGAGCAGCCACCGAGCCATCCTGGTCGGCATATACTGTCTGGTAACGTTCAGCATCAGCTGCTTCTGCATTTCTTTTTATATAAGGTGGTAAAGGGATAACCCCGGCATGATGAAGAATTTCAGCAAAACTGTTTGATTCGGGTTTCCATGATAATTCGATGATAAATGAACCGGTTCTCTTATCAATATATTTCGCAAATAGAGTTATAGCGCCTTTGTTCGTACGTACAGTTTTCTCC
>JBARSW010000020.1:0-2154 GCA_049644925.1 Chitinophagaceae bacterium
CCCTGGAATATTATTAATCTTTTCTTCAGCCTTGATAAAAAAATGGGAAGTGATTTTGAAACCGGACTTACTGCTTTGAAAGCTGTTATCGAACAAACAAACGGAACCACTACCTCCGGCACTTATGAGGTTATGACAATGGATTTTCCCGCCACCACTTTTGCCTCCATAAGACAAAAAATAAAATGGACAGATATACCGGCTTTTTATTCGCAACATTTACCAATCATTTATGCTGAAGCCGGAAAAGCCAATACTTCTCCGGGCACCCCTGCCAGTCTGTATTATTTCTGGGACGAAAAAAACCAGGAAGCTGATATGGCTGCGGCAATACCGGTTACAGCAGGAAGTAAAATGAATAATGCAATCATACAAATGGTTAATATTCCCGCAACAAAAGCAGTGTTTGTAAATTATTACGGCGCTTATGATAAATCAATGGAAGCATATAACAGTATTGACAAATATCTTGCTGATAACAAACTAAAACAAAAGACTCCGGTAATTGAACAATATATTACTGACCCATTAATGGAAAAGGATACAGCAAAATGGTTAACTAAAATTGTTTTTTTGGTAGAATGATATTTTTGCCATCTTAGCTCAGCTGGTAGAGCAGCTGTTTCGTAAATAGCAGGTCGTGGGTTCGAGTCCCATAGATGGCTCATTTTTTAAACACTTTCGTATGAAAATGAATGCAGGTATCTGGATAGCTATCATTGGAGGATTAATTGGGTTGCTGGTAGGTATTGGAGCAGTAGTGGCCACCGCCGGCTCCATGGGTATTTATATTGGTCTGGGAATGCTACTCTTGTTTGGCGGAATGTTTTTTTTATTTTATAAGTTATTCTTTGGTCCAATAATTAATGCCAGAAGATTACAAAAAACGGGTATCCCGGGTAAAGCCACCATACAGGAAGTAAAAGATACTGGTGTTACCATTAATAATAATCCACAAGTAAAACTAATATTGGAAGTAAAAAATAGTTTCGGCCAAAAATATACTGCATCCTGCAGAGTAATGGTCTCAAGAATAAATCCGGGTGCCTACCAGGCTGGTATGGAAGTGCCGGTTAAGATTGATCCGAAAAATGAACAGAATGTAGTATTGGATTTCTCTGCCAATCAAACTTATCCTGCAAATACTTTTTCCCAACCAAGCGAAACAGTTTTAAAAGCTGAACTGGAACAAATGCAGAAAGAAAATGATACAATTAAACTATCAGGACGTTCTGCAAGAGCAATTGTAAAAAAATATACCTGGCTGGGAGCTTATGTAAACGGAAACAATCCTTATGTAGAATTAGAAGTAGAAGTGTTGCCGGAAAATTCTTCATCTTTCAGTGGCAAAACCAAAGGAGTTATTGCAGAAGCCTCAGTACCAAAATTTCAACCAGGGCAGGAAATATTTGTGAAATATGATTATTATGATAACAGTAAGGTGGTGATTGATCATTCTTAAACACTGAGATATAGAGTAGTTATTACATTACTTGCAATCTCCTGCAATCCTGTTACATTTGCCGCAAAGGGTTAAGCATGAAACTATCGCATCTTTCCGAAACACTTATTGGTTCTGAAATAGTAAAATTGGGTGCTGAAATCAGGGAAAAAATCCGCCAGGGTGAACGTATTTACAATTTCACTATCGGCGATTTTGATCCTTCTATTTTTCCCATACCCAAAGAACTGGAAGATGCGATTGTGGATGCGTACCGCAAACATTTTACCAACTATCCGGCTGCAGAAGGTAATCTTGATCTCAGAGAGGCTATCCAGTCGTTTATGAAAGATGATGAGGACCTTGATTATAACCTTGATGAAATAATGGTAGCATCCGGTGGCCGGCCTTTAATTTATACTGTCTTCCGGGCAATTTGTGATAAAGGTGATAAAGTGATCTATGCTGTTCCTTCCTGGAACAATAATCATTATACGCATTTCATAGAAGGCGAACATATAGTTATTGAGGCCAGTGCAGCAAATAATTTTATGCCAACTGCTGCAGATATTCTTCCTTACATAAAAGATGCAGTATTGATTTCACTTTGCTCACCACAAAATCCTACCGGTACCACCTTTCGCAAAGAAGAACTGGAAGTTATCTGCGATATGGTAATTGAAGAAAATAATAGAAGAAGTGATAGTGAAAAG
>JBARSW010000021.1:0-5578 GCA_049644925.1 Chitinophagaceae bacterium
CCGCTAACCGTATGGGATTACCGAAAGAGAAAGTAATGATCAATATCCAAAAATTCGGCAATACAACAGCCGGTACTATTCCATTGTGTTTATGGGAATGGGAAAACCAGTTAAAGAAAGGAGACAATATTGTGTTGTCGGCTTTTGGAGGCGGCTTTACCTGGGGTGCCACATTGGTGAAATGGGCCTACGATACTAAAGTGATTTAATACTATCAACCCTATTAAGTGTAATTACTGATTTCTTATTTTTTCCCTCCCTTTAGATTGTTATTGGACTGGTAATCAATTAAATTTGTTGTACCATCTAAATACTTCTATATGACAAACCGCCGAACCAGAAGATTCTGGAAATCTGTATTTATTCTATTCCTGATATACTTACTGGTTACTCCTCTTATTTATATTGCAATGGATTACGCATCAGTGGAAAAATCATTTAAATCTAAACCTGTAATATTTATCCTGCAAATGATGGGTATTTCATTTGTTATTGCAGTTATCCTGTCGGCGTGGACAAGAAGAGATCCCGAATTAAGAAAGTGGTGATTTCTATTTTTTATTACGAGACCAGATAATAAAATCTGTATCGGGTAGTTTTTTCACACCAAGTTGCCTCAGCATATTTATTAGTTGACCCCGGTGATAAGCTGCATGGTTAAAAACATGCAAAATCATTTGCCAGGTTGGTTGCTTATAAAAATCACCCCGAAAAGTCTGATACTGAAAAACATGTTCAACAGAACGATCCGATGTATTTTCAACCCATTCATCCCACTGCCTTGATTGTTGCAATAATTCATTTATAACTTCCTGCATTGAACCTTTAAAATACTGGCTGGGAACATTTATTTTTTCCTGCAGCTTCAATCTTTGCCACCAGATACTTTCTGCATCCCACATGTGTAAGACCGTCAGATATAAATTATTGAAGCTGGAGGGTATTTCGGCAAAATGCTTTTCTTCAGGAAGTTTATTTAAAACATCAGTCAGCTGCTTATTAGCCCATAAATTATAAGCCGCATACTGTTTCAACAGTTCTTTCATTTTAATTTAGCTTTGATTGAAATAATATAACGAACCAAATTTCTCACATACAAAAGTAAAATATGAATAAAAGTTATCCACTTACTTCATCAATGCTTACAGGATGGAGTTCAGTTGCAGTACATGCCGGTCATAAACAAGATCCGTTATATGCACACCTGGTTCCAATTTATGCCAGCAGCACATTTGTATTTGATGATGCAGAACAGGGCATGCGCCGTTTCAGCGGAAAAGAAGAAGGATACATTTACAGCCGGTGGGGCAATCCCACTACTACAGAAGCGGAAGAAAAAATTACAGCTTTAGAAACATTCGGATTAAACATGGAAGCTAAAGGAATTCTGCATGCTTCAGGTATGGCGGCCATTACCACCCTAATGCTCGGGACTTTAAAACCGGGTGACAAAATCATCACTCATTATTCATTATATGGAGGTACGGAAGAATTAATTAACAGGATATTGCCTTCATTCGGCATTACTTCTATTATTGCTGATCTGAGAGATTTACAAAAAACAGAAGATATCATCAAAGCAGAAAAGGACATCAAAATGATGTACCTGGAAACACCAGCCAACCCTACTATTCAATGTGTGGATATTGAAGCCCTTAGCATATTATCTAAACAATACAATATTATTGTTGCTTGTGATAATACATTTGCCACTCCTTATCTGCAACAGCCATTTCAATTTGGTGTTGATTTCATTATTCATTCTACCACCAAATTCCTTAATGGACATGGTACAGCAATTGGTGGCATATTATTAGGAAAGGACATAGAATTAATGAAAACAAAAATCACTAAAGTCCACCGTACCTTAGGTGGCAACTCCAATGCATTTGATGCATTTCTGTTGACACAGGGTATGAAGACGCTGGAAGTAAGAATGGAAAGGCATTGCCACAATGCAATGGAAGTAGCCAACTTTCTTGATACAAATTCTGCTGTTGCTAAAGTTAATTACACAGGGCTCGCATCTCATCCTGATTATTACACAGCTATGAAACAAATGAGGCATCCGGGAGCAATGCTGAGCTTTGAATTAAAAGAAGGATTACAAGGTGGTATAGACTTTATGAATAAACTGAAAATGTGTATCCGGTCTGTTTCGCTGGGAACCTGCGATTCACTACTCTCCCACCCTGCCTCAATGACACATTACAGTGTACCGAAAGAAGAAAAAGAAAAATATGGCATTACTGATGGATTGATAAGAATGAATGTAGGTATAGAAAATATCCAGGATATTATTAACGACCTGGATCAGGCTTTAAAATAATTATAATTACTTTACACTAACTTTAAAATCCTGTCTGCAAACAGGATTTTTATTTAAATTAACCATTATGAAAAAAATAATTCTTATCGCTCTATTATTTATTTCATCTTACGCTTTTACTCAGAAGCCTGCTGATAAACGACTTGCGGGACTTGATACTTTTGCATTAAAAGTATTAAAAGACTGGAATGCAGCCGGTGTTTCGATAGCAGTAGTTGAAAAAGGAAATGTTGTTTATACCGGTGGGTTCGGATACCGGGATATGGAAAAGAAGTTACCTGTAACTGAAAACACCTTGTTTGCAATTGGTTCCTGCACAAAAGCTTTTACTTCCTCCATTATAGGAATGCTGGTAAAAGAAGAAAAAGCAGATCTTGATAAACCAGTTCGCAACTATTTACCTGAATTGAAATTTCAAAATGAATACACCAATGACCATGCAACGCTGCGTGATATGATGTGTCACCGCACTGGCCTTCCCCGTCATGATTTATCCTGGTATGCATCCTGGGCAAGCCGCAGCGAATTAATGGAACGTATTCAGCACCTGGAACCAACTGCCGAATTAAGAGCCAAATGGCAATACAACAATTTTATGTTTATGGCACAAGGTGTGGTGATTGAAAAACTTACAGGAAAAAGCTGGGAAGAAAATATGAAAGAAAGAATTTTTAAGCCTCTTGGTATGGATAACACCAATCTTTCAACCAAAGACCTGGAAAAATCTTCCGATCGTTCATTGGCTTTTGTTTCAACTGATTCAACATTGAAAGTAATACCGTACAGAAATATTGATGCGATGGGACCCGCAGGTTCAATAAACAGTTCCGCAAAAGATATGAGCAAATGGCTCATCACATGGATTAATGGAGGAAAATACAATGGAAAAGAAATTATCCCTGCATCTTATGTTAACCAGGCCATGACATCACAAATGGCAACAGGTGGTGGCTTACCGGGAGCTGAAAACCAGGATGTGCATACCAGCGGTTATGGTTTAGCATGGGGCATCAACAGTTATCGTGGACATTACCGGGTAGAGCATGGTGGCGGCATTGATGGTTTCATAACAACAACTGGTTTCTTTCCAAGTGATAGTATTGGAATTTTCGTTGTATCAAACCAGGGTGGTGTTACCAATAGTATCAGAAATTTTATTGCAGACAAAATGCTGAAACTATCTTACCGGAATTGGAATAAAATGCAACTGGATGCAGTCAATAAAGCAAAAGAAGCTGCAAAGTCGGTTGTAAAAAATGATAGTATCGGTAGAAAATTCAATACAAAACCAACTCATGATTTAGACAATTATACCGGCACTTTTACCAATCCCGGTTATGGTTCCATTGAAATAGTTCTCAGGGACGGTAAGCTGGCTTCTCAATTCAACAGTATTCCCATACAATTCGAACACATTCATTATGACCAATTCAAAGCCTATCCACAAGATCCTTCACTGGAAATTACGGAAGGAATTCTATTCAGCTTTCATATAGATGGGAAAGGTGACATCAACAAGCTAACTGTTCCTTTTGAAGACGGGGTAAAGGATATTGAATTTGAAAAAGAACAAAAAGCTATCAATGTAAATTTATCAGAACTAAAAAAATATGAAGGTGAATATGAACTGGCACCAGGCATTCTTGCAAAATTCTATACCAAGAATGAAAAAACATTGTATGCCTTTATTGAAGGACAACCGGAATATGAATTGGTTCCGACAGATAAGAACAAATTCAATTTGAAGATTCTGAAAGGTTATAGCGTACAGTTTGAAGAAAATGAAAAAAAGGAAATTACTGCTGTAAACTTTATTCAACCAAACGGCACTTTTAAAGCACCCAAAAAGAAATAAATAACCTTTTAGAAATTTGATTACAGTATGGACATTAATATTCGCAGGGCTAAAAAAGAAGATTGTTCAAGGCTATTAGAGTTAGTAACAGAACTGGCTATTTACGAAAGAGCTCCCAATGATGTAACTGTTAGTTTAGGGCATTTCATACAAAGTGGTTTTGGAGAGAATCCAGTCTGGTGGGCATTCGTGGCCACCTCGCCTCTTACCCCTCTCCGCATGGCGGAGAAGGAAGACCCCCCTTCTCCATTTATGAAAAAGGGGCCGGGCGATGAGATTCTGGGTTTTGCTTTATACTATATCCGCTACTCCACCTGGAAAGGACAAACAATGTACCTGGAAGATATTATCGTTACAGAAGCTGCACGAGGCAGAGGAATTGGAAAATTATTATTTGACAGGTTGATTGAAGAAGCAAAAGAAAAAAAGTTTAACAGGATCAACTGGCAGGTACTGGAATGGAATGAACCAGCAATTAATTTCTATAAAAAATATAATGCATTATTTGATGGCGAGTGGCTGAATGGCTCGATAAATATTTAATGATCGAACCACTGGTTTTGATGAGCCATGCTCATAATTTCTGCCCTGGATTGTACATGTAGTTTCTCATAAATGTTTGCAATATGCTTTCGGACAGTAAGCACACTTATATCAAGTTCGGAAGCGATTCTTTTTGAATCCCAGCCATTGACCATGTGCTTTAAAATCTCTTCTTCACGGTTGGTAATTTTCTCCGGTAAGGAATGTTTTGTATCCGGAACATTAGACCCAATCGAAGATTTGCTCAGCAAATGAAGGGCTTTCCGGGCAATTGCCGGACTCATCGGTACTCCGCCATATTCCAGTACATTCATTACAGCCTCCTGCAGTATTCCAGCTGGTTCATGTTTTAATAAGTAACCGGAAGCTCCGGCCTTAATCGCATCAAATATTTTTTCCTCATCATCAAAAACGGTCAACACAACGAAATGTATATCAGGGTGCAATGATTTTGCCAACCTGATCGTCTCAATACCATCCATTACAGGCATTTCCAGATCCATAAAAATTACCTGGGGTAACTTGGCCTGTGGCATGCCTTTTAAATGCTCCAGACAATCATTCCCATTAACAGCTACAAAAGACACTTCCATATTTCCAAGCATGTTAATCTTTTGCAGAAATGTACTCCTGTTAATAGCATTATCTTCTGTAAGGGCTACAACAAAATTCATATCGGCAATAAAATTAGCCATTGGATTTTTGTAAAAAATAATCAATTTGTAGTAGAGGAAATGGTAACAACAGTTCCCAAGGCCTCCTGCTGCGACCAATTTATACTCCACCCTGCTTCAGTACAGCGAGTCTCCATATTTTTAATACCATTACCTCCGTCGGTACTATTGTTAGAT
>JBARSW010000022.1:0-3517 GCA_049644925.1 Chitinophagaceae bacterium
CTGAAAAGTTTTGTTACCTCATCAACTCCATTAACTCCTTTGTCATCAATATGCGTGATGATATCTCCCATTTTAATCTTTGCTTTATCGGCATTACTGTCTTCATCAACTTCAATCACTTTAACACCTTTTCCTTCATCTATATCCTGTATGGAGATGCCTAATTTAGGACCATTGCCTGACCAATTCCAGCCCTGACCACCCATTGGAGCTTTTAATCCTGGCATATTTTGAATTTTTGGCATTATTTTTTCAAAATCCATGTCGCCCATATCAAATTTGAAATTTTGTCCGGGAGTTGTGCCTCCAAACATTTTCATTCCCTTCCACTTTGTGAGTTCGGCTGTTTTTTTCTGTTCTTTTTTATCTCTGAGAAAAGTAACGGAAACTTTATCACCTGGTTTATGAGCTTTAATTGCTTCTGATAAATCTTCGGGGCTTTCTATCTTTTTGTCATCAATCCTGGTAATGATATCATTTTCTTTTAGACCAATTTTCTCAGCGGCACTTTCTTTTGTAACACTCTGCACTTCGGCACCTTCGGCTGCTTTTTGAGTACTTACACCAAGCATGGCCCTGTTTTCATCCTCTCCAAAAAATTGAAAACCATTTTCTCCCTGGTTAAATGTAAATCCCTTTCCTCCGGGTGATCGCAGATAGGTAAGTGATTCTATATCCTTCAATTTGTTTAATCTTACCGATATATCACCATTCTTATCTTTAAGCTCATCCAACGTCTTACCATTGATTTTTACATTTTCCCCATCAACTTCAATAATAACTTTTCCTTCTTTGTCTCCTTTTCGGGTAATGATGATTTGCTGTACCTCTTTTTTCTCTTTGTCCTTTTCTCCTTTTTGAGCAAAAAGATAAACAGGGGCCAATAAAGCAAAGCAAATTGATAAAACAGCTACTTTATTCCAGGTTTGTTTCATAAAAAAATATTTTAATGATTATCTACGTTAAATTTCGTAGTTCAAATATAAATGCAAATGCTGAAATACGAAGCGTTTCGGAAATGTTAAAATCTAAAAAAATTCTACTGGTATTATAACTGGATGAACGGATTGTTCGCTTCATATATTTTTGCGGGATGCTCATCAACTATAGCTTCCCCGATGTATTGCATGCCACATTTTTCCATTACCCGGATTGAGGCAAAATTACCGGGCATTGCCCGTGCTACAATCCGGTGAATACCCAATTTTTCAAATCCATATTTTAAACAGGCATAAGCAGCCTCTGTTGCATACCCTTTGCCCCAGGAAGACTTAAAAAACCGGTACCCAAGATCAATCTCCATTTCTGGCTTACCGGTCAGGCTGTTTTCGTGCCGGGTTTTTAAACCACACCACCCTATAAATTCCAAATGTGGTTTTACATGAACCGCCCATCGACCATGATTGAATAATGCATATTGAGGTAAGATAGTTTTCTCTAACACTTCCCTTGCATGCTCAATGTCTTTAATGGGATCACCTGTATAAAAAGTAACCGCTGGATCTTCATTCAATTCAAAAATAAGATGAGCATCGGCTGCTGTAAATTCCCGGAACACTAACCGCTCTGTTTCTAAAATAACATGCATAAGTAATATTGCTTACAATAAATAAACCCTGAAATTTGCAAAATAATGATGGAGCCAATTTTTATTATAGCCAATGTAATTTCCTGGTTAATTATTTTACTATGTATTGGCGTATTAATTTTTGGGCTAAAGGTTTATAAAGAAAACCGCCGCATGATGCCAAAAGATAAAAAACGGGGCGATAAAGATTTCCCACTAAAACCCTGATTACTGCAACAATTTCTTTACAGCTTCTATCACACCCTTTAAATTACCGGCATCTTGCCCTCCGGCAGTTGCCAATGTTTGTTGCCCTCCACCGCCGCCTTTAATTAATGGAGCAACATGTTCCTTTATTATTTTTCCGGCATCAAGATTTTTGGCGGCCACAACAGTTTCTGAAATTCCAACTGCAACGAAGGGTTTTCCATCAATATTTACACATAATACAGCCACATGATCTCTTAGATGATTCTTTAAATCAAAACAGAGCTTCTTTAATGCATCCGCACTACTCACCTCTACAATTTCTCCCACAAAATTTACCCCATTAATAATTTCATCCTTTTGTATTAATTCATTACGGATTATTACCAGTTGCCTGGCTTCAAGTGACTCCAGGTGTTTCTTTAGCTGAACATTCTCAGTCTGAATATGCGCAATGGCTTTTTGTATGTCTTTTGGATTCTTTAATGTGTCCCTGAGTTGTTCTAATAATTTAAACTGTTCATTTATATAATTTTCTGCCTGCTTACCGCAAACTGCTTCTACCCTGCGAACACCGGCTGCAACGGCAGATTCATTTAAGAGTTTAAAAAATCCCAATTCTCCAGTAGTTCCAATATGTGTGCCTCCGCAAAGCTCTACCGAATAATTAGAGTCCATGATAACAACCCTAACTACATCGCCATATTTTTCTCCAAACAGTGCCATGGCTCCCAATTTCATTGCTTCATCCTTTGGCAATGATTTAATAACTACAGGAATATTTTCCCTTATTTTTTCATTGACAATGGCTTCCACCTGTGCAATTTCTTCTTCAGAAACTTTGGCAAAATGTGAAAAATCGAAACGCAGATGTTCTTCATTTACCAATGAACCTTTCTGAGCAACATGGGTTCCTACTACTTTTCTTAATGCAGCATGAAGCATGTGAGTAGCAGAATGATGCAGCGCAGTATTCTTTCTTTTTTCAGCATCAACTTTTGCAATCACTTCGCCAGATAAGTCTGAAGGAATTGATTCAACGAAGTGAATAATCAGGTCATTATCTTTCTTTGTATCGGTAACTATTATCTTTTCATTATTGAATATTAATTCCCCCGTGTCTCCTACCTGGCCTCCACTTTCTGCATAAAAAGGAGTTGTACTCAAAACGATTTGATACAGTTCTTTACCTTTTGCTTTTACTTTTCTGTATTTTAATATTTCAGTCTTAGTTTCTAAAGAATCATAACCCACAAATTTATTGCTGCCTGCTTTTGATTCTATCCAATCTCCTGCATCAATTGAAGTAGCAGCACGGCTGCGGTTCTTTTGCTCTAAAAGAGCTTTTTCAAATCCTTCCATATCTACAGTCCAACCCTGCTCTCTTGCCATTAATGATGTCAAATCTATAGGGAATCCAAATGTATCATTTAGCTCAAAAGCAAATTGACCTGCAATTATTTTTTTTCTCCTTTCATCAAAATACCTGACTTGAGTATTAATAGAATCCTGTACAAAAATCTTTTCCGAACTAATTACTGATCCGCTGATATTGCTAATAGCTTCTTTTGTATAATTAGTAAACAACACTATTCCTTTATCTAATGTTCTCAAAAAAGCCTCTTCCTCTTCCTTAACCACCCTTGCGACAAAATCTACCTGGTGTTGCAATTCGGGAAAAACAGATGAAAATTGTTTGGCAAGTACAGGTACTAACTGAGTAAGTAACGGATGTTTATAATC
>JBARSW010000023.1:0-7321 GCA_049644925.1 Chitinophagaceae bacterium
TGGGGAAATGATTTGTTATTGCAATCTTCATATTCAGGGAAAGGTATTTTATTCAGAACTAATTCTGGTGAAAAAATGAGGATTGATGCGGATGGAAATATTGGTATAGGAACGGTTACCCCATCAACAAAAATGGAAGTAAATGGTGTTATCACTGCTACCGGAGGTAACTCAACCAACTGGAATTCTGCTTATAGCTGGGGCAATCATACCGGATTGTATAAACCACTTACATGGTTTCCCACTTGGACAGAAGTAACAGACAAACCCGTTTTTGCAGCAGTGGCAACCAGCGGAAATTATAATGATCTTAACAACAGGCCCATCAATGTAAGTGCATTTATAAACGATGCCGGATACCTGGCAAGCTTTACAGAAGTTGATCCAAAAATTGGTTCTAACACCAATGGTTATTCGCCAAAATGGGATGGAACGGCAATGGTTACCGGAGCCATTTTCCAGGATGCAGGTGGCAATGTGGGTATTGGAACAGCATCTCCCGGTTACAAACTGGATGTGAGCGGAGATATAAATATAACCGGCCAGGTAAAAATACAGGGAGGCAGTCCCGGAGTAAATAAAGTATTGACATCTGATGCATCGGGTCAGGCCAATTGGGCAAATGTTCCCGTTAAAACAGCGGCTTTAATTACAAAAGATGATTTTTCTGGAACAACGCTAAAAAACTACTGGGCATCACAAATAACAGGTGGCGCAATTATTTCCATTTCCGGTTCGGCTATTTCATTATCCACCAATGGAGCTAATTCGGCAAAAATATATTCAACAAAACAAAAGTCGGTGTCTGACGGTACACTTGTTTTCAAAGCAGTAGCAGCAACCTATGAAGATAACAATACTGCTTATGGCCCCTTAGTGCGGGGACTTGTAAATGGAACAGACCGAAATAATGCTATTGAATTTATCAATATCTCAGGAAGTACCATACAGGCAAGAACTGTTTCCGGAGGAGTTGCCACAACCACTAACTATGCTACAGGAGCTTCTTTGTGGAATTTTTTCAGTTATACCATTATTGCCTCTTCATCAAAAGTGGAATTTTATTTTGATGGAATTTTGATTGCCACACATACCACCAATATTCCTGCAACAGCGCTGAATATGTATTTTGATACCAGCACTTCCGGGGGAAATGTTCCGCATGCTGTGGATGATGCGGAGTTTGAAATAATAAAATAAACTAAGGCTATAAATAACACCTGTTATCTATAAACTGTAATAAAATAATTATGAAGTGTCTTCAAAAACTGATAGTGTTAATACTATTGCTGGCTGGAACCAATAAGTTGATTCCTGCGCAAGGTGTTCCGTCAGATTTTTTTCACCAGTTACCTGAAATATTTACAGAGGTATGTACAGCAAGTAATGCCCAAATGCAGGTATATGCCGAAAAGCTGAAGTTTTTCAAAAACAGTCTTCAGTCAAGCATGGACTTAATACAAGCCATAAAAATTAAAGCCCAACCGGGAGCAGTAATAAAAAGCAATGCCAACGTTACTGAACTGGATAGGCAATTGGAGCAAACAAAGAAACTGATCTCAACAACTGATTATTCTGTAAAATTTGATGCTGCTTTACATAATGACACTGAGAAAGAAATGATCAAACAGATTGAGGAGATCAATAAAAAGGGTGCTGCTGCAAGTGATTATAAGGAAATGCTGGATCTGCTGGAACAAGAAAAAAAGGTAAGGGCTGCTTACTGTAAAGCGGCCAGCCCTCATTATCTTGAATTGTTATTTGAGCAACGAAAGGTTATTGAAAACGAACTCAACAGTATAGTAAAAGCAAATGATTTAACGCAGCAGATAAATTGTAAATTATTTGGAGCTACTTATTTTCCGGAAATATCTTACGAAAACGCTTACTTACGTATCCTGGATCACCTTAATTATATGAACTTATTGTTGA
Source organism: Chitinophagaceae bacterium (assembly GCA_049644925.1). Lineage (GTDB taxonomy): Bacteria > Bacteroidota > Bacteroidia > Chitinophagales > Chitinophagaceae > JJ008. The sequence goes on from JBARSW010000023.1 coordinate 1,933, forward strand.
TTTTTTATCCGGGTAATGAGTAGCATACTTATAAAATATCGGGACATAATTTTTATCTTAACACCGGCAACATTATCGGACCAAGCCTGAAGGCCCAGCGCCGGTATTCCAGTTCAGAGGGATGTAATCCATCACTGGCAATCAGGGAACGGTCATACCTGCCCTCCCGGGTAGAGGGAGTTATATCCAGATAAGGACAGTTATACGTTGCCGTTACACTATTATTAATGGCATTAAACCAATCAATCTCCTGACGAATGCGGGTTGTATCGGAGCCGGAAGCAAAGGGTGTTACACTGTAATCAGGAATAGACAACACAAATACATTTTCTTTCTTTCCGTTAGCCAGCTGTATCGCTTTTAATAGCAGAGTAGTAAATCGTTGGCGATAGCCGGTCGTGTCATGGGTTTGAAACTGATCATTTACTCCAATCAAAAGGCTTACAACATCATGATTAACGGGATTGTAATTATTGATGGCATTTTGCAGGGAAAGGGTGGACCAGCCAGTGGTAGCAATATAATCAGGGTTGCCAATGTTGATACCATTTTGTTTTAACCAGTTAGCCGTTTGTGCGGGAAAACGTTCTGCTTCTCCCACACCCTGGCCAATCGTATAGGAATCTCCCAGGGCCAGCCATGTTTTTACTGTACCGGCAGGTGGTGGAGGCGGATTATAAACGGGCATTATTGAAGTAGCCGCTTGTTCTTTTTTGCAGGCAGCTGAAATAAAAACCGTAAGCAGGATGAAAAGGAGCCATTTCATACCTTTAAATTACAATTCAAAAACCAAATAGTTCAGCATTGAACCTGAACCCCGACACCTGTAAGTTTTATTCCGGGTTCTTATTTTAAAAAGGGCCATTCATATTAACCACTTATGCAAAAAGTATTTATTATAGGCGGTACCACATTTGACCATATCGTTCACCTGGATAAATTACCACAACCTGTTCCACAAACTATTCATAGGGCTGTTTTCCATGAGGGTACTGGTTCTACCGGTTCCGGCAAAGCGCTGAATCTTCACCGGTTGGGGCTTCCACTTATGTTTTATAGTGTTTTGGGTAACGACTTTTATGGCGACTACATTAAAAATGACCTGGCTGCTGCCGGTGTTAATGCCTTTTACGATTATGATCCGGCCGGAACGGAACGGCACATCAATATCATGGATGCGGAAGGAAACCGCATTTCTATGTTTGTTACACAATCATCTGAAACGATAGCTTATGATTTTGACAAAATAAATAATGCCATTGATAGTAGTGATATACTGGTGCTCAACATCATTTCTTATTGCCGGGGGTTGGTGTCAATAGTTAAAGCTTCCGGCAAACCGGTATGGACCGACCTTCACGATTTTGATGGAAAAAATTCCTATCACCAGGATTTTATAGAAGCTGCCCAATACATTCACCTGACTTCGGACAACCTGCCCGATTATAAAACACTGATGCAACAATTTATTGAAAAAGGAAAAAAGCTGGTGGTATGTACCCATGGAAAAGCTGGCGCCACAGCCCTTACTTCCCAAGGTGAGTGGATAGAACAACCCGCTTTATTGGATTATCCAATGGTGGACGCCAATGGCGCAGGAGATGCTTTTTTCTCGGGGTTCTTGTTTGGATGGATGAGGAATGAACCCGTAAAGACCTGTATGCAATGGGGTACTGTTTGTGCAGGGCTTTGTATAGGTTCGACACAACTTGCTGCTGAATCACTTTCAAATGAACTGCTGCAACAAGAGTGGAAGAAGAATTTTTAAAGCCTTCCCGGCTAAAAGTTAAACAATATGCAAAAAAGCTACCCTTTCTGTAATGTCCTTGTGTAAACAACCGATGTTTTGCATCTTTCCTATAAATAAATTATCATGCAGTTTACCGGCAAACCACTTGCTGCAATGGCCGTTGTGGTCATTTTTGCAGCCTTCGGCTTTTCAAGCCCCCGTTCTTCAACAAAAAGAACATCCTTTTCAACACAACAAAAAGAATCCCGGAAAATACAGGTAGCCATATTGCTGGATGTAAGTGGCAGTATGCAAGGGTTGATAGAACAGGCTAAGGCCCAGCTCTGGAATATGGTAACCACCCTGGGTAAAACCCGGTGTACGGATAAATCGGCACCCCAAATTGAACTGGCTCTTTATGAATATGGACGCAGCAGCAATGATGTGGCAAAAGGATATGTAAAACAACTCAGCCCCTTTACTACCGACCTGGACCAGGTTTCAAAAATCTTATTCAGTCTTTCTACCAATGGGGGTGATGAATATTGTGGCCAGGTAATCTATACTTCACTGGATGAATTAAACTGGAATCCCTCACCGGATAATTATAAAGTGATTTTTATTGCAGGTAATGAAGATTTCCTGCAGGGTAAACTGAATTATACAACATCCTGTACCAAAGCAAAAGAAAAAGGAGTAATTGTAAACACCATTTATTGCGGAGATTACCAAACAGGTATTGCTGAACACTGGAACCTTGGCGGCGAATGCGGAAATGGAAGCTTTACCCATATTAACCACAACGCAAGAGAAGCTGATATTCCTACACCTTACGACAGTATGCTGATAGTGCTGAATGGTAAATTGAATAAAACCTATATTGGTTATGGTGCCCTTGGGTTTGCCAACACCACCCGGCAGGAAGAAGTGGACCAAATGAATTTTTCTGTCAATAAATCAGTGGCAGCTAAACGAATTAATGCAAAGGCGCAAAAAAATGTTTATAACAATGCATCATGGGACCTGGTGGATGCTACCACTGCTGACAGTACTTATATTACTAAAGTGGATATTAAAACATTGCCGGATACATTGAAAAACAAATCCCGGGAACAACTGAGGCAAATTGTAAGTGAAAAAGCGAATGAAAGAAATTTCATACAAAAAGAAATAGCCACGGTAAGCATTAGCCGGGACAAATTTATTGCCCTGGAAAAAGCAAAAACTGTTTCCGGGAATAATCAGCAAACACTGGAAACGGAAGTTGAAAAAATTATTAAAGAGCAGGTGAAAAGATATAAAATGGTGATTGAATAACCGGAAGTAATCATTTTTTTTTGGGATACAAACTGTAAAAAGTACACCGTTGCGAACACATAAATAATGCAGCCATCAGGGCTGCATTATCATTCAAATTATATTTATCAATAAAATCCTAGTCTATTCAGCTTCGGCCACCACTTCCTTTACTTCAGGAATCATTCTTTTCATCATGCCTTCAATACCGGCTTTCAGCGTAATCATGGATGAGGGACAGCCACTGCAACTACCCTGCATGGCAAGGCTTACCGTTCCGGCTTCATAACTTTTAAATTGTATAGCCCCTCCATCCATTTCCACGGCAGGACGAACATAATTGTCGAGTAATTCTTTAATACGTTTTACCACATCGTCATCATCGGCATCTACCTCATTGCTGCTGGATTGTTTTACTGCAGCCAGTTCTTCTTCATTAATTATTGCCTTACCTTCTTCCAGGTAATCTTTCAGAAACTGGCGGATAGAAGGAATTGCATCCTGCCAATCGGTTTCGATAGTTTTTGTCAGCGTAACAAAATTACTGGCAATGAACACCGCCTTAATAAAAGGAAAGCCAAACAATTCAGTAGCAAGCGGGGAAGGTTTTGCACTTTGCACATCAGGAAAATCAATGCTTTTTCCGGGATATAAAAGCTTGTTTGCCACAAACTTCATTGTTTCCGGATTGGGAGTCATTTCAGTATAAATGCTGATAATAGGGTTACCTGTTTTAATCATAGCTCTTTGTTTTAAAAGGGTCCTCTTTTGCCGGGTAGCTTCAGAGGAAGAACAAAAATAACAACAATTCCGGGCCTTTGTTTACGAAGTAGGGAAACAAGAATTACCCTGAAAGCTTCAAGTTTGTAAGTCAATATCCTAAAGGAATGATTTTTACAGTCTTTCCAACTTATTCTTTAAACTTACCCGTTTTTTTAAGGTAACGGATAAGCAGGTAAATAAGCAGCAACATTCCTGGCACAACTCCCAGGAGAATATTACGGAGGTTTTCATTATTACCGGTGAGTTCCGGATATTTAAGCAAAAGAATCACTGTAATACCAAGCAGCCAGATGAACTGTGTGGTGTGTTCTTTTAAAATCCATCTCTTCCAGTTAAACTCCATACTGCCGAAAGTTTTACCAATACCTTTCCCGTTAGGGAACCATCGGTTAACGTTTTTACAATAATCATCGAAGCCGGGACCAAATTTTTTACGCAAAAAATCTTCTTCGGCCACTACAATTGCCTGGTAGATGAATATAAAAACAGGAATTACAATAGCAACATACACTAACGAATTGGCAAGGATTCCAACACCAAGCAGCATCAAAATATTACCAACATACAACGGGTTGCGGCAATGATTAAAAATACCATCTGTAACCAATCCTTCTGCAAAAGGTTTTCCATCTTTTCCTCCCCTTACAATATAAGCCAGGCCTATTGTAAGCCCACGGATAAGCTGACCAAGACAGGTAATGAATAAACCAATACTTATCGGCCACCAATAATAACAACCACCAAAACTTGCTGATGAAAATAATGGCCAGGACGGTATGAATAATGCTCCGTAAAAAAGTATGAATATCCAGTTACGGTGCCTGAAAAAGAAGTTGCCAATTGCAATCATGAATTAATTTTTTATAGCAATAAGGCCCGTAAAATTGTACCACCTGAAAAAAACTTCGGTATGGGTAAAGCCACGGTTGTTAAGCATTGTCAGGTTTTCACTGAGCTTATAAGGAACCAGCACATTTTCAAGGGCTTCTCTTTTTTGAGAAATCTCCATTTCGCTGTAATTGTTGCGTCTTTTATAGTTGTAATAATAGTTGATAAAATCACGGTTAAACATACTGTCCTCTGCCAGTATTTTCTCTACTATTATCAAAGCACCGCCAGGATTCAGGCCATCGTAAATATTTTTTAGCAGTTGTTCACGGAAAATTGGCCGTACAAATTGCAGGGTAAGGCAAAGCACCACCACGGAAGCATTGGTAATTTTTACTCCTTCGTTGAGATCAGCACAACGAAGTTCATAATTACGGGAAAAACCAACTTCCATTAATTTGGATTTACATTTTTCCAGCATCTCTGCAGAATCGTCTATACCGATGAAGGTAATATCCGGGTTAATCATCGTATCCATACCAATCATTGTTGTGCCGGTAGAACACCCAAGATCATACACGTCTGTTCCCTCTTTGGCATGGTTGGCAGCCAATTCAGCCATCATGCGTTGAATTTCACCATAAAAAGGAACCGAACGGTTTACCATATCATCAAACACACTGGCAACATTGGCCCCGAATTTAAAATCACTTACTTGTTCAATTTCATCTTTGAAAACTTCATCTTTTTTCA
>JBARSW010000024.1:0-6181 GCA_049644925.1 Chitinophagaceae bacterium
GCACTAACCTACGACTTTGAAGTTTACAGTGCTGCCCAGGGTAAATGGCTGGAAGTAAGTTCTGTTTCTAACTTCGAAGCTTTTCAAACCAACAGGATGAAGATCCGGTTTAAGGATTCTACCGGAAAATCACAATTGGTACATTCTCTTAATGGAAGTTCCCTGGCATTGCCCAGAATTGTTGCTTGTTTATTAGAGAACAATCAGACCACTGATGGTATAAAGCTGCCGGCTGTATTGCATAAATACTTTGGAGACTCGGTTATTTCCTGAAATGCCCATAAACAATGCTTGTTTACAAACCGGAATGATTATTAAGGCATACCATGTGGCAAAATTCTAAAATAAAAAATAAACACATGAAATACTTTATATTTAAATTTCAAAAAACAAAAACTGAAATGAAGAAAGTAATTCTTTTAACGCTGGCCGGAACATTATTATTAGTTGCCTGTAGCAGGAAAGTGGTGCCTGCAAAAGAAACGGGTGCCACTACAACTCCAAAAGTTACGGAGAATACTGGCCCGGCAAAGGGTACGGTTACTTCTCCAGTTGTTATTGCAACATCGGACGCAGCTCCAAATGATCTGAGCATGGTAGAAAGCGGTAAAACTGTTTATTCCACTAAATGCGGACGTTGTCATAGTTTGAAGAACGCTGCTGATTTTACAGCTGAACGTTGGGAAAAAATATTGGATCAGATGGCGCCAAAAGCTAAGTTATCAGATGATGAAAAAAAGCAGGTTGCAGCTTATGTAAATGCAAATTGTAAGAAATAAGAAGAGTCTGAGCATAAAAAAAAATGTCCTGTTTTAGCAGGACATTTTTTTTGAGACTAGTCAACTAAATTTATTAAGGTTGAGCAAAACTGTTTCTCGGTCCGCCACTTGCAAATACTGCCAGCATTCTTGTTTTCTGACCAGCAGAGAACATATACATACAGGCATCATCTGTATAATCCATATAGTTCATAGTCATTTCAACAGGAGTTCCTGTGCAGGTGCTCTTATGGCCTGCAGCCGGGCAACCATAGTTTGCCGTATTATGAAGAGGAGTATCACCAACCTGGTCATTTCCACATGTGGCATCACCCCAGATATGACGAAGGTTCAGCCAATGGCCAACTTCGTGGGTGGCAGTTCTGCCTTTGTTGAATGGAGCTGCAGCCGTTCCAACTCTACCGGTTGCATTATCATCTAATACAACTCCGTCAGTAGCAGATGCGCCACCGGGGAATTGAGCATAGCCTAAAATGCCACCACCCATATTGCAAACCCAAATATTTAATTTGGTAGTGGGGCTGGTAGGGGCTATCCCTTTGGCACTTTTTTTCATGGCATCATTAGTGCTCCAGCTTGTTGTTGTAGTAGACCGTCTTTTTACCTGATCCAGAACAAAACGAACGCCTATATTACCAGACTTAACACTGTTATAGGTAGAGGTAAGATTATAGTCTGCGTTAGTGGCTGCATAATCTTCATTCAATACATCAATCTGTGATTGTAATTGTGCTTGTGATACATTTTGAGCTGCTGTTTTATACAATACATTAAAAACAACAGGAATTTCGAAAACTCCATTTACCAGCCGATATTGAAGCGGGTTAGCTTCAACCTGTTTTGTAAATTCTTCAATTTGGTTCATCCGTTGTACCAATCCCGGATCGGCTTTTAGTTGTTCTTCCAGTACATCATTTGATGCACATTGACGTTGAGTAACAGGAGTTGATGTTTCATCTTCCTGCGAAGTTGCCAATGGTTCATTCTTTGCCGATTTTGTACAACCAATGGCAAATAAAAGTGCACCTGTAGCAAGCAATACAAATGTTTTCCTCATACTTAATGATTTAGGTTTTTTAAAATGAAATTTCAAATTATCTGAATATTCTCAATATGTGAAAAAAAAGTAAAGAAATTATTGCAACAAAGTTTCTAAAACGCATAAAGCAGCAGGATACTTCAAATTCTGGCAGTAAATTTCTTAGGGAGTTAAACGATGTTGTTTACCATGGTCATTAAAACAAGGAATAGGATAAATGAATTAAAAATTGATGTTGCAAAAGCATTTGAATTACCACATTTTTTCTGAAGTAACACTGAATAATTTTACACATTTTCTTTTTCATTAACATAAATATTTGTAAAAAGATACCAGGTCATTTTTTAGTGTACTGATGCCCTTTATATTTGAATCAACAAAACAATTTTTATGAGAAAACATTTACTTTTTATCAGTTTATCTACTACTTTATTTTCTTTATCTTCTAATGCACAGTTTCAAAAAGGTGACAGAATTATTGGCGCAGGATTTGGTATTTCTTCATCTAAACAAATTGCAGCTTCCGGATCAATACCTGTGGAAAACAGAAATACCGGGTTGAATATTTCTTTTGATTATGGCTATGCAAAAATGGAAAACAGGCTTAGTGGATTTTATATTAATGCAGGTTATAGTATGAATAAGACCAATTATTCCACACAACCGGCAATGAATAGAAAAGAGGATGGTTATAATACCGGGGCAGGCTTTTTTACCAAGCGGTACAGATCCATAGGAAAGAATTTCTTTCTTTTCGCTGAAGGAAGGATTGGTGCCAATTATTCTGTCTGGAATTATTCTAATAATGTCTATTCAAAAGAAAAGACCTATGGTATATCAGCGGGCATTTATCCCGGAATTGCATTCAGACATGGTAAAAGATTGCTGCTTGAGTTAAGATTTGCAGATTTTGCGAATATTGGATACTCTTATTCCGAAAACAAAATGCTTAATAGTAATAATAAAGAAATCAGAAAGAGTTTCAATGCAGGTTCAAGTCTTGGGCTTGGCTATCTCAGCAATTTTGGTATTGGGGGCAAATGGATAATTCCTGCAAAATCAAAAACTAAAAAATAGCCATTAAACCTTATCCTTCTTTTTTGTTGATAATATATTTATCCTTCGGTTCATAACATAAAACCAAACGGGTGGTAAAAGGGATAATAACATCATCCCGGGATATCCTGTTGGCATTTGCGGAGCATTTTCATGATGTCGTAATACCTGGTATTTTCGGCTGGCCATATAATGATGATCAGAATGGCGGCTCAATTCAAATAATAATAATCTTCCCAGTACATGGTCGCTATTCCAGCTATGTTCCGGCATTGCCCTTTCATATTTACCTTCAGTTGTGGCTTTACGTTGCAATCCATAATGTTCAATGTAATTCACTGTTTCCAGTAACAGAATGCCAATTAAAGCTGCGGCTAAGAAATAAAGTGTAACCAACCAGCCAAATACAAAAAAAATAGTAAAGATAAATGCAGCCTGGATTAGGTGAAACAGGATCATTTCATTTAAAAGAGAAAAAACAGGCTTCCCTTTTTTTCTCAATTCTTCATTTGAAATATGCCAGGCACTCAAGTAACTGAATATTATGGTCCTGAAATAAAATGTATAAACAGGTTCTCCATACCTGGCACTGCTCGGATCTTCCGGAGTAGCTACTCTTTTGTGATGCCCTTTATTATGCTCAGTAAAAAAGTGCATATATAATGAAGTAAGCAATAAAGTTTTTGCCAACGATTGCTCAAATCGGTTTACCCGGTGACCTAACTCATGGCCCACATTTATTCCAAATGTGCCACACAATAAACCCATTACAAATATTCTGCCTGCAGTATCTATCCAGGTCAACGTATCGTTCATCATGCTATTTAAAAATTCGTATAAGGCAGCATATTGAAAAATTACAATCAGGTATAACAAAATATCATAAGTTTTATTCTTTTTAGCCAATTCTTCTTCCGCTGCATTCATATTAGCCGGATTAGGTTTGATAAGCAACTCAAATAATGGAATGATGACCCAGGCCAGCAAAAGAGGTAACCATACAATCCAGCCGGTTGAGTTAAAAGAGATAATAGCTCCCAAAAAGAAGATAAATGGTAATAAATATTTGAATGCTTTTACCTGCATAAAATAAATTGGAAAGGATTACAATTTTAAAAATAAGACTTAGTTTTTAACGTTTAACTTGTGTAAAGTAAAAAATTTATTAAACTAACTAACTTTCCAATAGTCTGAACTCTAAATTTCTTTTATATGCCCTTGAGTAACCAATTAAAAAATCAACACTTGATGTGGAGGGCTGGCTTTGGTCCAGCAGTGGAACAGTTGGGTGATCTTTCAAAATACTCTCCCAAACAGATTTATAAAGCTCTAGTAAAAGCTTCAGAGAAAAAGCCAGATTATATTGATGTAGCCGACGACTACCTGAAAGGGTTGTTGATGGGCATTGAAGAAGTTGGCCGCCAGCAAAAAAAGGAACTGGATGCAGATGAGAGAAAAAAAGTGCAGCAAAAAAACAGGGAGGGAGTTCGTAACCTGAATATGTACTGGATGCATGAAATGGTGAATACCGCTTCGCAATTAAGAGAAAAAATGGCATTCTTCTGGCATGGACATTTTGCCTGCCGAAACCTGAATGTTTTTTTTCAGCAAGGCCTGCTGGATACAATCAGAAAAAATGCATTAGGCAATTTTGGAACAATGCTGAAAGAGGTTTCTAAATCGGCCGCCATGCTGAATTTTTTAAATAATCAGCAAAACCGAAAAGATCATCCCAATGAAAATTTTGCCCGGGAAGTGATGGAATTGTTTACACTGGGACGGGGAAACTATTCGGAGAATGATATAAAAGAAGCAGCGAGGGCCTTCACTGGCTGGGGTGCAAATATTAAAGGCGAATTTCAATTCCGGAAGTTTCAGCATGATAATGGAAGTAAATCTGTTTTAGGTAAATCCGGAAACTTTGAAGGAGAAGATGTGCTGAATATTTTACTGGAGGAAAAGCAAACTGCTAAATTTATTACTCAGGAGATTTATAAATTCTTTGTAAATGAAAAAGCTGATAATTCCAGAATTAACTGGTTATCTGAGAGATTTTACAATAACAAATATGATATCAGTAAGCTGATGGAAGATATTTTTACCAATGATTGGTTTTATGAAGAGAAAAATATCGGAGCTCAGATAAAATCTCCGGTAGAATTATTGGTGGGCATCCAGCGAATGTTACCCATGAAATTAGAAAACGAGGAAGCATTAATGTTGTTGCAAAGAGTTCTGGGACAGTTATTATTTTATCCGCCAAATGTGGCCGGATGGCCTGGCGGCAAAACATGGATAGATAGTTCATCACTGATGATGCGGATGCGGATACCAAGAATGATAAATGACACGGACGAAATGAATGTAAGACCAAAAGATGATGACGACCAGATGATGGGAAGGCCCGATACTAAGGAAGACCCAAAAGCAAAAGCACAACGGATGACAGGCGGTGCAGGTAAACCAATACTTGCCAATATTGATTGGAGTCTTTTTGTAAAAAATTTCGAAAGTACTCCACGGGGAGCATTGGCAGATGCTATTTCAAAGAATTTATTACAGGTTAAAAATGGTGTCAGTGTGGATTTGATAAAACAATTTTCTGATCAGAGTGGAAGAGAAAATTTTATTAAAACAGCTGCCATACAGTTAATGAGTATACCGGAATACCAATTATGTTAAACCCAGCTACGAGCCGTGAGTTATGAGCTACGAGTTTAAACACTCTGCTCACAGCTCGCAGCTAATAGCTCAAAGCTTTTTATATGTATTTCAAACGTAAAGAATTTATTCAAATCGGTTCACTGGCCACAGCATCATTGCTGGTTCCTAAGTTTTTGAAAGCCTTTGAAGGTCAGCAAATGGTGTTGCCCGGAAATAAAGTAGTGGTGATTCTGCAATTAAGCGGAGGCAATGATGGACTGAATACCGTAATACCCGTACGAAATGATTTGTATTATAAGGCAAGACCTAAATTGGGTATTGCTAAAGAAAAAACGTTGTTACTGACAGACGAAGTAGGATTGCATCCGGCGCTAACCGGTTTCAAAGAGTTGTATGATGATGGCGGACTTGCCATTTTAAATAACATAGGTTATCCTAATCCTGACAGGTCACATTTCCGAAGTATGGATATCTGGCACACCGCCAGCCAGAGCAGTGAGTATTTGTTCAATGGTTGGGTAGGCCGTTATCTTGATGCCCAATGTAATGGTTGTGATAAACCAACACAGGCTATCGAAATTGACGATGTGCTGAGCCTGGCATTGAAAGGAGAAAAAAGTAAAGGAATTGCTGTAAAAGATCC
>JBARSW010000025.1:0-12660 GCA_049644925.1 Chitinophagaceae bacterium
ACTTTTTTGCTCAGGTCTCAATATGACCTCGGAAGAAAAGATTCAATAGTCAGCGATTCTACCGTTATTCCCTTGTTTTATCCCCGGGTAAGATTTGAGCATACGCTGCAATTAGATAAAAACAAATACATTTTTAATGATTTTATTGGCGATTCGTTGTACTATAAAATATTTTATGATACTTCTTTATCAGGTCCCCGGGATACTTTTTTACTTCAGGAAAAGTGGAAAATATTTACAAACGATTTCTCCATCTACCAGTTTCCCGATGCTAAGAACTTAAATCAGTTCATTAAACTTGGTGTTACTTTTCAGCATATCAGTGGTGAATTGTCTTCCGGAAAGGAGACTTTTTTAAATACTGCAGGTCATGCTGAGTATCGTAACAAGACACGGAATCAGCAATGGGAAATTGAAGCAAATGGTAAATTGTTTTTTACCGGGTTCAATGCAGGGGATTACCAGGCACATGTCAGTTTACAACGATTATTAGGAAAAAAAATCGGGTATATTCAATTGGGTTTTGAAAACACAAGCAGAACGCCTTCTTTCAATTTTGATAGTCGCAGTAGTTTTTACCTTTTAAAAAATGCAGTAAATTTTAAAAAGGAAAATAACACCCACTTGTTTGCTTCTTATTTTTTACCTTCTTACAGGCTACGGTTATCCGGTCATTATTACCTGGCTACCAATTATACATATGTAACCGATTATTTTCAGCTAAAGCAGGAAAGTACGTTGTTTAATATGCTGCAGATTGCATTGCAAAAGACATTTAAAATTGGGAAACGGTGGAACTTGCATTCAGAAGTTTATTTTCAGCAGTTGGTAGGTGATGCACCAGTACATGTTCCGTTGATTTATACCCGAAACAGGTTTGCTTATGAAGGAAACCTGGGTTTTAAAAATCTTGATATTGCGATGGGATTAGAGGTTCGTTACAGAACCAATTACAAGGCAGATGGATATTCGCCAGTTTTAGGCCGCTTTTTTTACCAGGATAGCATAACTATTAAAAACCCAATGCCAGATATTGCTGCATATGTTCATTTCCGTATAAAGCCATTCAAAGCTTTTGTCAGGTTTGAAAATCTAAACACTGCCCGGAAAATGGAAAATGGCGGGTTTGGGTTTACGAATAATAATCTTTTGGCACCGGATTATGCCCTTCCTGGTCTCCAGATACGGGTAGGGGTATATTGGAATTTTGTTAATTGAGTTAGAAACATAACTTGTTAAAAATCAAACTGACTCTATTTATCTGGAAAATTATATTACATTTACGAAATGAAAAGGGTGGTTTTTGCCATAGCAGTATTGAGCTACTTCGTAGTTTCTTCCGGAGTGGTAATTAATTACCATTACTGTATGAAAAGACTGGCTTCTGTTCATCTATTTGAAAAGTCATCCGATGAATGCGGCCTTTGTGGAATGGTAACTCATAATTCTAATGGTTGTTGCCGTGACGAAGTGAAAGTTGTGAAGCTCGTACAAGATCAAAATAAAGTTCCAGATATTAATATTGAACTGAAGAAAATTGAACAGATTGTTTCAATTCCATCCCCATTTATAACAGCTAATTTTGAAAATGTAAATATTATCTCACATTTTCTTAATCACTCCCCACCATTATTATCTGCCCAGGATACTTATTTGCAGATAAATGTTTTCCGGATTTGATATCCACCCTTATTTAGTTAATGACCTGTCTTGAAGTACAGGTAAATATCTCCATTTATATAACGAATGAAAATAATAAAATGAGATGAGCTATAAAGATTATCGAGCAATTTATACTAACCAGCGATGATAATTTTTTATAGCGAATCACATCAGACAAATAAAAAATAATTAAAATCAAACTGATGAAAACAATTAAAATTGCTATAATAGCCCTGATGTCTGTTGCCTTTACAATTAATGTATCTGCACAATCTAAAACTGAAACATTTAAAGTATCTGGTAATTGCGGCATGTGCAAAACAAATATTGAAAATGCTGCTAAAGTAGCCGGCGCAGAAGATGCAACCTGGAATAAAGAAACAAAAGAACTGACTGTTAAATACAGCAATAGTGTTACCAATGCTGCAAAAATTCAGCAAAAAGTGGCAGAGGTAGGATACGATAATGCCGGATTTAAATCAACCGATGCAGCCTATAGCAAATTAGCTCCTTGTTGTAAATATGACAGGGCTTCTGCAGCAACTGATGCGGAAACAGAAAAAGCATGTTGTAAAAAGGACGGGGAAAAAATGACTTGTGATAAAGAAGGACATGATGGCAAGGATTGTTGCAGTAAAGACGGTGACAAAATGAGTTGTTCAAAAGAAGGTCATGAGGGTAAGGATTGCTGTAAAAAAGATGGCGAAAAAATGGATTGCTGTAAAGATGGAAAATGCACTAAAGAAGGCCATGATGGAAAAGATTGCTGTAAAAAGGAAGGTGAAAAAATGGTTTGTGCAAAGGATGATAAGGGAGGCAAAGGTTGTTGCAGCAAAGAAGGTGCAAAAAGTGATAAACACTAATAGCTCACACATATTTTTAGTTAAGGATTTCATCGGGTAATACTGCCCGATGAATTTCCTTTGATTCTAAGTTGGTTAAATGCCTTCTTTGTAATTGTGATATAGCATCATAGTTACTTTTCATTGAGTGTTTCATTTAATTAATGCGAATACTATTCGGGTATTTCAAAAAGCCAGTAATGAAAATATTTATATTACTATTTATTTTGTCTGTAAGTATAGAGGGTGAAATACAAGCTCAAAGAAATACAGACACTACGGTAAGTTTTAAGGTTTCGGGAAATTGTGCTATGTGTAAAAGCAGGATTGAAACTGAAGTAAAAAATAATGGAGCAAAATCTGCTGATTGGAATAGTGAATCACAAATGCTGAAAGTGAACTTTAACCCTCTAAAAACTACAAAAGAAAAACTTCAGCAAAAAATTGCAGCCGTTGGTCATGATGCGGAACCCTATCTTGCTCCGGATGAAGTATATAATACTTTGCCAGATTGTTGTTTGTACAGGGATGCTGAAAAGATGGCCGAGCATAATTCCGCCCACCATTTAAAAAAAGTAATGGGTGTAATTATGGAAGAAAACAATAATGGATTATTTAAGCCACTTTCCGGAGCCTCCATAATCCTGAAAGGAAGTAATGCAGGGGTTATCACAAAAAATAATGGATTTTTCAGCCTGTCAACAGAAAAAGAGAAAGCGGTTATTACCGTGAGTTATGTTGGTTTTCAGCCAAAAGATATAGAAGTTAAACCAGGAGATCATCTTACTATTTCATTGAACATTTCAAAGGCTTTGGAAGGTATTAAAATTATTTCATTGAAAAGAGCTACCTATGTTTCACCACTATCAGCAATCAGAACGCAGGTGATGACACAGCGGGAGTTATCGAAAGCAGCCTGCTGTAACCTGAGTGAAAGCTTTGAGACTAATCCTTCCGTAGATGTTTCCTTCAACGATGCAATAACAGGCTCTAAACAAGTGCAATTACTTGGATTGTCGGGCAATTACACACAATTGACCGTAGAGAATCTTCCCGGTCCCAGGGGAATTGCAACTCCTTTAGGACTGAATTCTATACCAGGCACATGGGTGGAGTCAATTCAGCTCTCGAAAGGTGTGGGCTCAGTTGCTAATGGCTTTGAGAGCATTGCCGGGCAAATTAATGTGGAGCTTATTAAACCTGAGAACAGCGACCTGCTCTATGCAAATGCATATATAAATAATATGGGTAAAACTGACCTGAACCTGAATCTTTCAAAAAAAATTAATAATAAATGGTCAACAGCTCTTTTATTGCATAATGCTTTTTTAGCTAACAATAATATAGATTTTAATAAGGATGGTTTCAGGGACTCACCAACAGGAAACCTTTTTTCTGCCCTGAACCGTTGGCAATATTTTGGAACAAAAGGTGTAGAAGGCCAGTTTGGAATTAGGATACTAACGGACAAGAAAACAGGCGGTCTTACAACATTCAATCCTGATAATGATAAATTAACTACCAACAAGTATGGGTTGGGTTTCGGTATTAATCGTTACGAAATTTTTTCAAAAATCGGGTATGTGTTTCCTGGTAAAAATTATAAAAGTGTGGGATTGCAACTCTCAGCATTTCATCATTCTCAGGACTCCTATTTTGGCACAACTGTTTATGATGCAACACAGAATAATTTTTATGCCAACCTGATATACCAGTCAATTATTTCCAATACAAATCATAAATTCAGAACAGGGATAAGCATAGTGGGGGATAAGTATGATGAACTTTTCAGGGCAACAACTTTTAAGAGAAAGGAAACAGTGGCAGGGGCATTTTTTGAATATACTTTTACAAGTAAAGAAAATTTTAATTTAATATTAGGCGGCAGGGCAGACCATAATAGTATTTATGGTTTCTTTATTACACCAAGATTGCATGTTAGGTATGAACCAATCAGGGGTACTATTATAAGGCTGGCCGGTGGCAGAGGCCAAAGAACCGCAAATATATTTGCAGAAAACTCAGGTGTTTTTGCCAGTTCAAGGATAATGAATATCCTTAACATCACTTCCGGCAAAGCCTATGGTCTTAACCAGGAAATTGCCTGGAATGAAGGCATAAGTGTGGATCAGAAATTTCGCTTCTTAAACAGAAATGGTTCTCTTGGTATAGACTTTTTCCGGACTGATTTTATAAACCAGGTGGTGGCAGATGTAGATAATTCTGCCCGACAGATAAATTTTTATAACCTAGATGGAAAATCTTTTTCCAATAGTTTTCAGGCAGAATTAAATTATGAAATATTCTGGAAATTTGACCTGAGAATTGCTTACCGACTTTTTGATGTAAAGACAACTTATCATGATGAGCTTTTGCAGAAACCACTGCTTTCAAAGCACCGGGGTTTTGTAAACCTCGCTTATGAAACCGGGAAATGGAAATTCGATTACACGATTAATTTTAATAGTTCTAAGCGGTTACCTTATTCCGGTGATAACCCGGTACAGTATCGTTGGGAAACCTCATCACCTTCCTATGTATTGATGAATGCACAGGTAAGTAAATCATTTGGTAAAAAATTACCAGTGGAAGTATATTTGGGTTCGGAAAATATTACAAATTATTTTCAGGAAAAAGCCATAATAAGTGCTGATCAGCCATTTGGTCAGCATTTTGATGCCTCAATAATTTGGGCACCTGTTACCGGTCGTATGATTTATACAGGCATCAGGTTTAAAATACAGGCTAAGGAATAAATAATAGTACTTGTTTTGAAAATTGTTTTTCAGGATTTTGAAGTGTTTTTAAATTTGATCGAAATGAAAAAAAAGTTTGTTGTAATCTTATTTTTATTTTTTGCAAATAGTAAAATATTTTCTCAGCCACAACGTGGGATGAAGGCGTATGAGATTTCACTTCCAACAGTAATGGGGGATACTATAAGCTTGTCATCGCTAAAGGGGAAAGTTGTTCTTCTTGATTTCTGGGCAAGCTGGTGTGGCCCTTGTCGCAGTTCTAACAGGCAATTGGTAAAAATATATTCAAAATATAAAGACAAGGGCTTCGAGATTTTTGGTATATCGTTGGATAAAGATCTTGGAAAATGGGAGTCCGCAATTAAAAATGATAAAATCTCCTGGCTACAGGTAAATGACCCGGGTGATTGGAATGCAAAGACGGCTGTAAAATGGGGAATTTATGCCATACCAACTTCTTATCTTATAGACAAACAGGGTCAACTGGTAGAAATGGATTTGAGGGGCAAATCCCTGGAAAAGGCAATTAAGAAATTGCTGAAAAATTAAGTAACCTCTATTTCTGCTTTAGTAAATTACAATAGATTAAAATGTGATATATCTCACCAAGTTTATTATATCATGATGTATCTTTCCGGCGTGAAGCGTTTCGCCGGCATATTATTTATAGCAATACACTTGTTTACTTTTGCAGAATTTCAGAACTTACTGAAGTTGCCTGCCCTTATTGAGCATTTCAGGGAGTACAAGAAAGTTAATGCTGATATGGATTTCTGGTCATTCATTAAGCTTCATTATTTTGAACCACTTACTTTTGATCATGACTATGAAAGAGACAGACAATTACCTTTTCAAAGTACAGACACATTGCCCATTACTTCTGTTAATTTGTTCGAATGTCAGCCAATTACATTGGAGTTAGCCCCCGTTAAAGAAGTTTCACATCATTTCTACCAGTTTAATGATAATAAAAAGCAACAGTTTACTTCATTCGATATATTTCAACCTCCCCGTTGTGCCTGATTTGAATTGTAATCAAATTTTTCAGGCACAAATAATACTACATGTTAAATGCAATTATCCGCTTTTCTGTAAGGAATAAGCTAATTATTGGTTTATGTACACTCGGATTAATGATATGGGGTGTACTCGAATTGAAAAAACTACCAATTGATGCATTACCTGATATTACCAGTAACCAGGTTCAGGTAATAACGGTGTCTCCTTCACTGGCTGCACCCGAAGTGGAACGACTGGTTACATTTCCTATTGAACAGGCAAATGCAAATATTCCTGGTATTGTCGAAATGCGGTCAATATCCAGGTTCGGACTTTCTGTTGTAACAGTTGTTTTTAATGATGCCACAGATATTTATTGGGCACGGCAACAGGTATCAGAAAGGCTTGGACAAGTAAAAGACCAGATACCTGCTTCTGCAGGCAGACCAGAACTGGCACCCGCAACAACCGGACTCGGTGAAATTTACCAATATGTATTAAGACCTAAAAATGGGTATGAATCTAAGTATGATTTAACGGAGTTAAGGTCAATACAAGACTGGATTGTAAGAAGGCAATTGCTGGGTACTCCCGGTGTGGCGGATGTTAGCAGTTTTGGAGGCTATCTGAAGCAGTATGAAATAGCAGTAAAGCCCGACAGGTTAAAGAGTATGAACATAACTATTGCAGATATTTTTTCTGCAGTGGAAAAAAACAACCAGAATTCCGGTGGGGCATATATTGAGAAAGGCCCGACTTCTTTGTTCATTCGTACAGAAGGCCTTGTAAAAACAAAAGAAGAGATTAATAAAATTTTTGTAAAACACACATCAGCAGGAATTCCTGTTTTTGTCAGTGATGTTGCTGAAGTAAGAATTGGTCATGCCATTCGCTACGGTGCAATGACGTATAATGATAAAGGCGAAGTAGCAGGTGCTGTTGTGCTGATGCTAAAAGGTGCCAATGCTTCCGATGTAATCCAAAATGTTAAGGAACGTATCGAGCAGATTAAAAAAACTTTGCCTGAAGGTGTTGTTCTTGAACCTTTTTACGACAGGACAAAAATGGTTAACAATGCCATTGGTACGGTTAAGACAAACCTGATTGAAGGGGCCCTGATTGTAATTTTTGTGTTGGTGATCTTTCTAGGAAACCTTCGGGCAGGTTTGATTGTCGCATCTGTTATTCCATTAGCAATGCTGTTTGCGGTTATTATGATGAATGTATTTGGCGTCTCAGGAAATCTAATGAGTTTAGGTGCCTTAGACTTTGGATTAATTGTGGATGGAGCTGTTATTATTGTAGAGGCGGTGCTTCATCGTCTTGCACACAATAAGCATTTTGATGGGCATACACATATTACTCAGCCGCAAATGAATGACGAAGTACAAAGCTCGGCAGGCAAAATGATGAACTCAGCTGTATTTGGCCAGATTATTATCCTCATCGTATATCTTCCCATTCTGACACTTACCGGTATTGAAGGAAAAATGTTTAAACCAATGGCACAAACAGTATCGTTTGCACTTATTGGTGCATTCCTTCTGTCGCTTACTTATGTGCCAATGATGTCATCGCTTGTATTAAGTAAAAAGCTTTCACACAAAGACACTTTTGCAGACAAGATGATAACATGGTTCTATAACCTGTACAAACCAACAATGGAATTTGTTTTGCGCTATTCCAGGCTATTTGTTATATGGGTAATATTTGTTTTTGTGGTGGCCATTTTTGTATTAACACGACTTGGCGGCGAGTTTATTCCCAAATTACAGGAAGGTGATTTTGCAGTGGATGCAAGGATTCTCACCGGAAGTTCATTAACTGAATCAATTAAAACTTCTCAAAAAGCTGCAGCTATATTAAAGAAAAATTTTCCTGAAGTGGAAAAAATTGTTACCCGTATCGGCGCCAGTGAAATACCTACAGATCCAATGCCGGTGGAGATGACTGATATTATCATCACATTGAAACCAATCAGTAAATGGACTTCGGCCTCAAATTTTGAGGAACTCGCCAATAAAATGAGTAAAGCTTTACAGGATATTCCGGGAATGACAAGTGGATTTCAGTTTCCTGTACAAATGCGGTTTAACGAACTGATATCTGGTGCAAGACAGGATGTGGTGTGTAAAATTTTTGGAGAAGACCTGGACAGCCTTTCAGTATTTGCTAACAAGTTATCCGAAGTGGTAAGAAAAGTAAAAGGAGCAAAGGATATTTATGTTGAAGTAGTGACTGGTCTCCCTCAGATTGTTGTAAAATACAACAGGGAAGCTATTGCCCGTTATCGTATGAATATTGCTGATATAGACCAGGTTATTAAGACAGCATTTGCCGGAGAAAGTGCAGGTACTGTATATGAGAATGAACGGAGATATGATTTGGTGCTTCGCTTACAGGAAGATGCAAGGCAGGACCTGACTGATGTACAGCAGTTACTGATACCTGCACCTGATGGCCAGCAAGTGCCATTATACCAGGTGGCATCAGTTGAAATAAAAGAAGGCCCGAACCAGATACAAAGAGAAGATGCAAAGAGAAGGATAATTGTTGGCTTCAATGTAAGAGGAAGAGATGTGGAAACAGTGGTAAATGAACTAAACGAAAAGACCGGTAACGAACTGGCTCTGCCATCAGGTTATTACATTAAATATGGCGGACAGTTTGAGAATCTTGTCGAAGCAAAGCAACGTTTATCAGTAGCTGTACCTGCTGCATTATTACTTATATTAGTGATGCTCTATTTTGCATTTGGTTCATTAAAGCATGGGCTGCTTATCTTCTCTGCCATTCCATTATCTGCCATTGGTGGTGTATTTGCTTTATGGATAAGAGGAATGCCATTCAGTATTTCTGCAGGTGTTGGATTTATAGCTTTGTTCGGTGTGGCAGTTTTAAATGGTATCGTTCTTATTTCTGAATTTAACAGGTTAAAACAACACGGTTTAAATGATTTGAAACTTATTATTATGGAAGGAACAAAAACCCGTATGCGTCCGGTATTAATGACGGCCGCAGTAGCATCACTCGGCTTTCTTCCGATGGCAATTAGCCACGGACCGGGTGCTGAAGTGCAGCGACCACTGGCAACAGTTGTAATTGGCGGGCTTATATCCGCAACTTTCTTAACATTGGTGATATTGCCTGTATTCTATAACTGGTTTGAAAAGAAAAAGAAAAAGAAATCTAAGATTAAACCGGTCTCTGCAGTAATTCTTCTACTATTATTTACAAATGCAGTTTCTGCCCAAAGGCATGTATCCTTAGATGAAATGCTGAAAATTGCCACAGAGAAAAATCAGTCTGTTCAATTGGTTAAAAAAGGTGCAGCATACTGGAAGGAGTTACAGGATATCAGTTATAATCCCGGAAAGACTCAGTTAGGTGCTGAATACGGAAATATCAACAGCTTAAATAATGATACTCGATTTTACATCAGTCAACCAATAACTATGCCTTTAGTATACAGGCGGCAGAAAGATTTATACAAGGCAAATGAGTACCTGCAATTACATATGGCAGATGTAAAGACCGCCGAGCTTTTAAGAGAGATAAAACTGGTATTTTATCAGCTTATTGATTTATCAGAACGAAAGAAACTGCTTGCCCGCCTTGATTCAATTTATAGCCGCTTTCAGCATTCCGCTGCTTTACGGCTGAAAGCTGGTGAAGCTAATATGCTGGAAAAGACAGCAGCTCATATGCAGCTTCAGCAAATCAAAATGCAACAGCAGGAAGCGGATGCAGATATTGCTATCTCACAACAAAAACTAAAGTGGCTATTAAATACTGATGAGGGTCTTTTGCCATTGTATTCTGACCCCAAAAGGGAAATATCGCAATCCATTAATAGTGATAGTGCCGGACATACATTAGTAAAACAATACCAGCTGCAGAAAAATGTATACAAAGCTGAAACGGAAACAGAAAAATCGGCACTGCTACCCGACATTTCAGTTGGTTACAGTAATATGTCTATTATTGGTTACCAAAGCCCCGATGGTATCTCGCAGAAATACTTTGGTGGTAGCGACAGATTTAATATCTATAGTCTCTCCGCAGGTATTCCGCTTTTCAACAAATCTGTAAAGGCAAGAGTGAAAGCAGGATCTGTTAACCAACAGGTGGCAGAAATGGCAGCCACAATTACATCTGCCCAACTTGCAAACAAAAGAAAGCAGGGTGCTTATGAATTGAACAAGCAGCAAAATAACCTTCGTTATTATGAACAGGGTGGTTTGCAACAGGCAGCACTGATTATGAAGAATGCCGGAATAGGTTACGAAAAAGGAGAAATAGGTTATCCTGAATGGTCTTTGCTTATGAATAACGCTGTGGCCATACAACTGGCTTATATCGATGCTGTAAACAGGTATAACAATGCAATAATTGAAATTGAGTATTTAAACGGAAAATAAAAAGTTATGCGACATAAAATAAAAATTTTAATATTAATAACGTTCCTGGTTTCTTGTTCTTCTAAAAAGGAAGAGCCAGTAGTGTCAGAGGAGATTGTTTCAGATATTGTTGCACTTACTCCGGCACAGATTAAGAATGCAGGTATTGAAACCGGCAATCCGCAGGAACGAGTAATGAATAGCGAATTAAATGTGAACGGCCTTGTAGATGTACCACCTCAAAACATTGTTTCTGTTAGCTTTCCGATTGGGGGATATTTAAAATCAACAAATCTGTTGCCCGGAATGCATGTAAGCAAAGGTCAGGTTATAGCATGGATGGAAGACCAGGCACTTGTTCAGTTGCAGCAAGACTACCTCATTACATCTGCTAAACTGGAATTTCTGCGATTGGAATATGAACGGCAAAAGATGCTGAATGAAAACAATGTAAATGCAGATAAAGTTTATCAACTGGCAAAATCGGAATATTTCTCCCAGAAGATATTGCTGAAGGGGTACAGCGAAAAACTAAAGTTGCTTCATATTAATCCCGACAAGCTTACTGAATCTTCTGTTTCCCGTTCAGTGCCATTGTATTCTCAGATAAACGGATTTGTTTCAAAAGTAAATGTGAATATTGGAAAGTATGTTACACCATCGGATGTTTTGTTTGAGTTAATAAACCCGGATGATATGCATGCAGCACTAACGGTTTTTGAGAAAGATATAGCGAAGGTTAAACCCAGGCAATCTGTACTTGTTTCGTTTGTTGATGACCCTACGGTCGAGTATCCTTGTGAAGTATTGTTAATTACAAAAAATGTAAATGAAGACCGGACTGCACTGGTGCATTGCCACTTTGTTAATCAACCAAAGAAGTTGTTACCGGGAATGTTTCTGAATGCAAAAATCAATATAATGGGTTCAATGGTTACGGCCGTTCCTGAAGAGGCCGTGGTGCGGTATGGCAATACAGAATATGTGGTAGAATCAAAAGGGAGTAATAATTTTAGCTTGATTGCAGTTACAACAGGCATTAAATCGGAGGGTTGGGTTGAATTAACCGGAACAGATAAAGAGTTTCTCAAAAAAATTCTTGTTCTAAAGAACCCTTATCCGGTCTTGTCGGCACTTAAGAATACCGCTGAAGAGTAGAAAAATGAATAGCTATACAATGAATTTGTGAAAAAATATTTTTTTTTCTTTTGGGGCAGCCATTACATTTGCTGCCCCAATTTTTTAGATTATGGAAATAATATATTCGCAACATATAGCCGCAACCCTCAATCTTTCCCTTAAACAAATAAGCAGTGTTTATGAACTGCATACGGAAGGATCAACAATCCCTTTCATTGCCCGTTACCGGAAAGAAGCAACCGGAAATCTTGATGAAGTTGAAATTGGTAACATTATCGAACAAATAAAATATTTCAATGAGCTGGAAAAAAGAAAAGAAACAGTATTAAAGACAATTGAAGAGGCTGAAAAATTGACTCCGGAATTGAAGAAACGTATTGAGGATTGTATAAACGCCACTGAACTGGAAGATATTTATCTGCCATATAAACCAAAACGGAAAACAAAAGCTTCTATTGCTATTGAAAAGGGATTGGAGCCATTGGCTAAACTATTATTTGAACAGGGGAATGCGATCCCGGAAGAGGAAGCAGTTTCATTCATTAATGAAAATGTAAAAGATATTGCGGAAGCATTGCAGGGTGCAAGAGATATCATTGCTGAATGGATAGCTGAAAATGAGCAGGCAAGAAATATCGTACGAAAATTATTTATAGAAACTGCCATTGTTTCTTCCAGGGTATTGACGACTAAAAAGGATGACGCTGATGCACAGAAATACAGGGATTACTTTGAATATAAAGAACCATTGGTACAAAGCCCTTCACATCGCATACTGGCCATTCGCCGCGGCGAAAAAGAAGGATTCCTGATTATGACCATTAATATTGAGAAAGAAAATGCTCAGGAGGAATTGAAACG
>JBARSW010000026.1:0-2433 GCA_049644925.1 Chitinophagaceae bacterium
TTGTTATGAATAAACACCGGAGCACAGCCGCTGAAAAACTTATCTTTACTTCCCAAAAACAAAAAATGGATATTAAAAACAATATATTAGAAACTATAGGAAACACACCATTGATCAGGCTAAATAAAGTTACAAGGGATTTGCCCTGTACTGTTTTAGCAAAGGTTGATTATTTTAATCCCGGGAATTCTATTAAAGACCGCATGGCACTAAAAATGGTGGAAGTAGCCGAGCAGGAAGGCAAATTAAAACCAGGCGGAACAATTATTGAAGGCACCAGTGGCAATACCGGAATGGGCCTTGCACTTGCTGCTGCGGTTAAAGGATACAATTGCATTTTTGTAACTACGGATAAACAATCAAAAGAAAAAGCAGATATTTTGAAAGCTGTTGGGGCCGAAGTTATTGTTTGCCCAACAAATGTGATGCCCGAAGATCCCACCAGTTATTATAGTGTTGCTGCAAGACTTGCCAGAGATTTACCCAATTCCTATCATATGAACCAGTATGATAACCTGGCAAACCGTTTGGCGCATTATGAAACTACCGGTCCCGAAATTTGGAACCAGACCGACGGAAAGATTACTCACTTTGTATGTACAGCAGGAACAGGCGGTACAATAACCGGGGCTGCTCAATTTCTTAAAGAGAAAAACCCCAATATACAAGTTTGGGCAATTGATGTTTATGGTTCTCTTCTTACAAAATATTTCAGGACCGGAGAAATAGACATGAATGAAGTACACCCATATTTTAGTGAAGGCTTTGGAGAAGATTTTATTCCGAAGAATTATGACATGAGTGTTATAGATCACTTTGAACAGGTAACGGATAAAGATGGTGCAGTAATGGCAAGAAGGCTGGCAAAAGAAGAAGGTTTATTTTGTGGCTACAGTGCAGGAAGTTGTATCCAGGGTCTTATGCATTTAAAACATAGGTTGAAAAAAGATGACCTTGTTGTTTGTGTATTTCACGACCATGGCAGTCGGTATGTAGGCAAAATATATAACGACCAATGGATGATTGAACGTGGATTTCTTGATGTTAAAACATTTCGTGATGTTGTTAATGCAAGAGGTACAAAACGATTAATAACAATAAAGGCAACTCAAACAGTTTCGGAAGCTGTTGGATTGATGAAGAAATATGATATTGAACAATTACCAGTAATGAATGAAGAAGGCCTTGCCGGGGCCATAAGTGAAACAGGTTTATTTCAGAAAATTTTCGATAACCCGGAAATTAAAAACTCATTAATACAGGATGTTATTGAACCACCATTCCCACTGGTAACATTTGATACGCCGGTTGAGCGGCTGAGTCACCTGATAAATAAAACAAATGGTGCGGTACTTGCAAAAGATGAAGGCGGCAATTACCATATTGTAACCAAGAATGATGTAATACAGGCACTGGGCCATTAAAACATCAAATTATCTATAAAAAGACCAGTGCCAACATACACTGGTCTTTTCATTTATAGTATAAATACGAATTACTATTTCGCAATCAACGTAAATTTTGTTCGACAGTTTACTATAAAAAATTGGGCAATTTTGCTCTTGCACACAATATATTTCAAAACTATTTTTGTGTCAGATTAATTCAATATCCAATAGAAAGAAACCGAAAAACCAAATCCCGAGAAAAACCAAACAAATCCAGATCCAGTTCGAAAAACCGTCCAAGTCCAAAGATCCTTGAAGACCTATCCAAATGTCACCGTGTCCAAATCCAATGAAAAGATTCAAAGTCCGGAACCCTCCTGCTAATTAAATTTAGCAGGAGGCGCGGTGAACATCAAACCAAATTTCCCTTTTAATTTCAGCTCGTTTTATTGATTCCTTAATTTGCAGTAAAATTCTGCATGCCCGTTTTTATCGACCAGATAGGAAGAAAAATAACTATTGAAGCTTCTCCACAAAGCATTATTTCCCTTGTCCCCTCTCAAACTGAATTACTCTTTGATCTGGGATTAGAAAAAGAAGTTATCGGCATAACAAAATTTTGCATTCATCCGGATGCATGGTTCAGCAATAAAACAAAAGTCGGTGGCACCAAACAATTGAATTGGAGCATCATCCATCAACTGAAACCAGATCTGATCATTGCCAATAAAGAAGAAAATAGTAAAGATGATATTACAGAATTGGAAAAGCACTTTCCCGTTTGGGTAAGCGATATAAACAACCTCGATGCAGCTTATGAGATGATTGAACAGGTAGGACTTATGACCGAGAAAAAAAGTAAGGCTGCCAGTATCATCCAAATCATTCAACAGGAATT
This sequence comes from Chitinophagaceae bacterium, assembly GCA_049644925.1. Lineage (GTDB taxonomy): Bacteria > Bacteroidota > Bacteroidia > Chitinophagales > Chitinophagaceae > JJ008. The sequence continues at coordinate 2,287 of JBARSW010000026.1, forward strand.
CCAGAAACTCAGGGCAAATAATTCAGCTCGCAGAAAACGAACATGCTGCTATCTCATCTGGCAAAATCCATTCATGACTATTGGCTGCCAAACATTTATTCACTCCATGCTGGAGAAAGCAGGCTTTATCAATGTTTTTGAAAACAA
>JBARSW010000027.1:0-4843 GCA_049644925.1 Chitinophagaceae bacterium
CGATTTCTGCTACGCCACGTCCTTGTGGCACCATCGGGAACACATTGTTTTCTTTACCAACCATTACTTCAAGTAAGAAACTTCCATTTGTTTCCAGCATTTCCTGTAATGAAGTTTTTAACTCATCTCTTTTGGAAATGCTTTTTCCAGGTATGCCAAAACCTTTTGCTACTTGTACAAAATCGGGACTTTGTATATCAACAAATGAATATCTTTTTTCATGGAATAGTTGCTGCCACTGCCGAACCATTCCAAGGAATTGATTATTGAGAATAATAATTTTTACTGTTGGTTTGAACTGCATGATGGTTCCTAATTCCTGCAATGTCATCTGGAAACCTCCATCACCAATAATGGCCACTGTTGTTCTTGAAGGATCACCAAATGATGCTCCGATAGCTGCCGGCAATGCATATCCCATTGTTCCTAAACCGCCACTGGTAATATTACTTTTTGTCTGGTTGAATTTTGCATATCGGCAGGCCACCATCTGGTGCTGTCCCACATCTGTAACAATTATTGCATTACCGGCTGTTAATTCATTAAGCACTTTTATCACTTCGCCCATTGTTAACACTTCGCCTGTAGGGTTGAGTTCATTCTTAATTACTTTTTCTTCTTCTTTTTGCTGATACTCTTTAAATTTTTGTATCCATTGCGGATAAACTTTTTGTTCAATCAAGCTTGTTAGTATCGGCAATGTTTCTTTGCAATCACCCCAAACAGCTACTTCTGTTTTTACATTTTTATCAATTTCAGATGGATCAATATCAAAGTGTATAATTTTTGCCTGTTTAGCATATTTATCTAATCGGCCTGTTACCCGGTCATCGAAACGCATGCCGATAGCTATCAGCACATCACATTCATTGGTCAAAACATTTGGTCCGTAGTTGCCATGCATTCCCAGCATACCAACTCCTAACGGATGGTCTGTAGAAATAGCACTCATTCCCATTATAGTCCATGCTGCAGGGATGCCGGCTTTTTCAATGAACTGTTGAAATTCTTTTTCGGCTTTACCCAGTATTACTCCCTGGCCAAAAATGACAAATGGCTTCTTTGCATCATTGATAAGTTGCGCAGCTTGTTCCACATATTTTTTTCTTACAATGGGATTTGGCCGATAACTTCTGATGTGTTCACATTTTTTGTATCCTTCGTATTCAAATTTTTGTAACTGTGCATTTTTGGTGATATCTATTAACACAGGCCCTGGTCTTCCACTGCCGGCTATATAAAACGCCTTGGCTAAAACAGCAGGAATTTCAGAAGCATCAGTTACCTGGTAGTTCCATTTTGTAACAGGAGTAGTAATATTAATTACATCCGTTTCCTGAAATGCATCAGTGCCCAGTAAATGAGCAAATACTTGACCGGTAATGCAAACAACAGGAGTAGAGTCAATCATGGCATCTGCTAAACCTGTTACGAGGTTTGTAGCTCCGGGTCCGCTAGTTGCAAACACAACACCTGTTCTTCCACTTGCCCTGGCAAAACCTTGTGCTGCGTGTATAGCTCCCTGCTCATGACGAACAAGAATGTGATTCAATTTATCTTTGTAATCATACAAAGCATCATAGATAGGCATGATGGCACCACCTGGATAACCAAATATAGTTTCAACACCTTCTGCAAGACATGCTTCCATTACTGCCTGGCCTCCTGTTACTGACATTTCTTTTATAGGAGAGTTTGTAGTTGTCTTTATCTCTGGTGTTGATTTTACATGTTGTATTGTCTCCATAATGTTCTGTTTAGTGAAATTTATTTCTAATAAATGTTTGTTTATTCTAGTTCCCCTTTAAGGGACAGTGGTGTCATTCATCTGTTACACAACCTTCGTCGGCGGGTTTTACAGATTTAGCATATTTAAATAGAACTCCTTTTATTGCTTTCAATGCCGGTTGTTTCCAGTTTTTTCTTCTCTGAGAAATCACTTCATCACTCACTTTCAGATTTAAAGCATTATTCACTGCATCTATTTCTATAATGTCATTGTCCACCACCAATGCAATCAATCCACCATCAAATGCTTCCGGAGTAATATGACCAACAACAAAGCCATGTGTGCCACCGCTGAAACGGCCATCTGTTATCAATGCAACAGATTTTCCTAATCCTGCACCAATGATAGCACCGGTTGGTTTAAGCATTTCCGGCATGCCTGGTGCACCTTTTGGTCCGATGTAGCGGATCACTACCACATCACCTGCATGTACTTTGCCGGATTGAATACCTGCTATTAAATCTTTTTCTCCATCAAATACTCTTGCAGTTCCTTCGAAGCGTTCACCTTCTTTACCACTGATTTTTGCCACACTTCCTTTCTCAGCCAGATTACCATACAGGATTTGCAGGTGTCCCGTTTTCTTCAATGGATTTTCTAAGGGATAAATGATTTTCTGTTCATCAAAATTCAAATCCGGAACACCTGCTAAATTCTCTGCTACCGTTTTACCGGTTACTGTCAAACAATCGCCATGGAGCAAGCCATGTTTAAGTAAATATTTCATAACGGCAGGAACACCGCCGTGTTTGTGTAAATCTTCCATCAGGTACTTGCCGGATGGTTTGAAATCGGCTAACACAGGAATACGATCACTGATCAGTTGAAAATCATCTTGCGTTAAAACCACATCAACACTTTTTGCCATTGCAATCAGGTGTAGAACAGCATTTGTACTGCCACCTAAAACCATTACCACAGTTATTGCATTTTCAAATGCTTTTATGGTCATGATATCTTTAGGAGTGATATTTTTTTCCAATAAAACTTTTATGGCTTCACCCACAGCCGCACATTCATTTTGTTTGTCTTCACTTAATGCCGGATTAGAAGATGAGTTTGGCAAACTCATTCCCAACGCCTCAATTGCCGATGCCATTGTATTGGCTGTGTACATGCCACCACAGGCGCCGGCACCAGGGCATGAATGCTGAACGATTGCTTTAAAATCTCCTTCGCTCAGATTACCTGCTATCTTTTGTCCCAAGGCTTCAAATGCACTGACGATATTTAAATCTTCCCCTTTGTAATGACCTGGAGCAATTGTTCCGCCATAGAGCATGATGGAAGGACGATTCAATCTTCCCATTGCCATAATAGAACCCGGCATGTTTTTATCACAACCGGGAATAGCGATCAGTGCATCATAATACTGGGCACCAGCATTTGCTTCAATGCTGTCAGCAATTACATCACGACTTACCAAACTGTAACGCATGCCATCTGTTCCCATACTGATGCCATCACTAACACCAATTGTATAAAAACGTAAGCCCAACAATCCTTCTGTTGCATTTACACTATGCCGAACATTATCTGCAAGATCATTGAGGTGCATATTACAAGGGTTGCCATCCCATCCCATACTTACGATCCCAACCTGGGCTTTATTAAAATCTTCTTCTTTAAAACCAATGGCATAATACATGGCTTGTGCCGCTGGTTGCGTCGGGTCTTGTGTAAGTGTCTTACTATATTTATTTAATTCACTCATGCCATTTCTAATGTTGGTTTATATTCTTTCTCAATTACTTTGTGTTTATAGGAATCCTGTATTGTTTTGCATAGACTATTATTCCAGATTTTTGGAAACTTAACATCATCCAAACTTTCCCAACCAATTACTTCAGCAGCAGTGCCACAAAAAAATACGGCATCAGCTTTTTTCAATTCTTCTGTTGTGAATAATTTTTCCTCCACAGGTATGTTCAGTTCTTCACATATTTCAAAAACGGAAGCCCTGGTAATGCCGGGTAAAATATTCCCCGCAGGCGGAGTAAATAGCTTTCCGTCTTTTTCGAAAAATAAATTGGCACCAGGACCTTCAGCTACATAATCATTCATATCATTAAGTAATGCTTCATCAAAGCCTTTAGCTTTTGCTTCCTGGCTGGCAAGGATAGAGTTTACATAATGCCCACCTGCTTTTGCAGTTATTTTGAATCCTTTTGGATTGGGACGTTGGAAAGAGGAACTCATTACCCGTAATAATTTTTCGCCAAGAAAGGGTTGCATTTCCCATACTTCTATTACAATAAAGGATTCTTTATTCTCCACAAAACTCATATTTGCCGGTGCATAAATAACTGGTCTTATATAAGCATCCTGAAGACTATTTCTTTTTAATACTTCATAGGTAACATCAATAAGTTGTTGCGAATTCCAATGATAGGGCATATTCAGTGCTGATGCAGATTGCTTTAACCGGTCGAAGTGTTCAACAGCTTTGAAAATTTTTGTTTCTCTTGCTAATGTTTTATAGGAACGGATACCTTCAAAAACCGAATACCCATAGTGTAATGATTGACTATAGAAATCCATTTTTGCTTCGTTAGCTTTTACAAAAGCTCCGTTGAGATAAATAATTGTTTCGTTGTTATAATATGATGCCATAATCTTATTCCTGTCCACTTAAGGATCATTTACATTTTTTAATTAACCTGTGTTTTAGTTTCTGCCTTACTCCCCTTTGGGGGATGGGGGCAAAAAGAAACCCGCCTTTTTAGAGGCGGGTTGCATATATTTTGTTTTGTTTGTTTAGTATCATGCACCACCTCCGTTTGAAGAAGATATAATAATCACCACCACAATAATAATTATGGCTACTGAGGTAATAACATTATATGTGTTTTTCTTCAACATGAAGGATGTATGTGTTGTAAATATACACCCGCCGTTTCAAAAAAAGAACTCTGCTATCAATAATTATTTCAAAAATGGACAAACCGTCGTTAGTTATTTAATAACATATTTATATAATAGTTGACTTTCTCAACTCAATATTTTCAGTATTAACTGAACCGGAAATTTTACCACTCACAAAATCACTGATCA
>JBARSW010000028.1:0-1965 GCA_049644925.1 Chitinophagaceae bacterium
AAATTGCACACCCTGCACATCATATTTTTTATGCTGCAATGCCATGATATAATTATTCTCATCTCTTGCTGTCACTTCCAGTTCCACAGGAAAATTTTCTTCTGCAATAATCCAACTATGATAACGACCCACTTCTAATGTCTCTGGCAATCCCTCAAACAGTGGAGCTTTCTTAGTAACGTCAATTTTAACCGGCGTTGCTACGCCATGATAAACAGTTGTAAGATTGGTCAACGTTCCTCCAAATGCTTCTCCAATTGCCTGGTGTCCGAGACAAACACCTAAGATAGATTTAGTGGCAGCATATTTCTTTATCAACGGTAATAATAAACCTGCTTCTTCCGGAATACCCGGTCCTGGAGATAAAATAATTTTATCATAGTTGTTCACCTGCTCCAGTGTTATCTGGTCGTTGCGATATACCTCTACTTTTATATGTGTAATCTTTTCTACAAGATGTACCAGGTTGTAAGTAAAGGAATCATAATTATCGAATACAAGTATATTCATAGCTAATAGATGATAGTTCACGGTTCATGGTTTATAGTAAGTCGCAGCTATGAACCATGAACTATGAACAAATAATTCAAATAGTCCTGGCTAACTCAATAGCACTCTTCAAAGCCCCTAACTTATTATTCACTTCCTGTAACTCACTTTCCGGGTTACTCGCCGCTACCACACCTGCTCCTGCCTGGTAGGTGAGTGTATTCTGCCGGCTCAGAAAAGTTCTTATCATAATGGCATGATTGCAACAACCGTCAAACCCAACAAAACCAATTGCACCACCATAATAACTTCTTAACGACGGTTCATACTTATCAATCAGCTCCATTGCTTTATACTTCGGTGCACCACTCAGTGTGCCAGCCGGAAAAGTTTTGGCTAACAAATCAAATGGATTGCTGCCTTCTCTTGTTTTACCTGTTACTTCACTCACCAGGTGAATGACATGAGAAAAATATTGCACCTGCCGGTAATGGGCAACTGTCACTTCATCACACAAGCGACTTAAATCATTTCTTGCCAGGTCAACCAGCATTACATGCTCAGCATTTTCTTTTGCATCTTTTAATAATCTCGCAGTCGCCAGTTTATCAGTTTCTTCATCCCCTGTTCTTTTAAAGGTGCCTGCAATAGGATGTAATATTGCTTTCCCATCCTGAATCACTAACTGTGCTTCCGGTGATGAACCCATCAGTTTATAATCCCCGTAATCAAAAAAGAATAAATACGGAGACGGATTAATACTCCGCAAAGCTCTGTACACATTGAATTCGTCGCCAATAAATTTTTGCTTAAATCTTCTGCTTAATACAATCTGGAACACATCGCCCCGCCGACAACTTGCAATACCTTTTTCTACCATTTCCATATAGTCTGCATCGGTCATGTTTGACACCTCTTCACCTTTTACATTAAATGGATACACCGGCACATCTTTACTTCTTATCAGCGATTCTACATACGCCATATCACTTTCAATTCCATTTATTTTGTTTTCGCAAATAAATAATTCGTCTTTAAAATGGTTGAATGCAATGATATACTGATACAACCTGTATCTCATTAGTGGTATGGATGTGGACTGCTGACGATTAATCGTCGGCAATTTTAGAGACTCAAAAAATTGTACTGAATCATAAGTTGTATAACCAAACAATCCCTGGGCAAACTTAGCCTCCTTAACATCACTTTGTTGGATTGCAAAATTTTGCATGAAATCCCAAAGCATCGTTGGCACTTCATTGGCACTTTTTAAGGAAATCTTTTCCGGATTTCTGCCCGGCAATTTGAATTCAACCGATTCGGTGGAACTTATCTCCATCCCACCAATCGCATTGATACAGATAAAAGAAAAACTGTTTTCCGAAGAATGATGATCCGTACTCTCCAGCAATATGGTATCCCGGAATTTATCCCGCAATCGTAAATAAATACCAACCGGTGTAAATATATCTGCCA
>JBARSW010000029.1:0-4376 GCA_049644925.1 Chitinophagaceae bacterium
CCATCGGAATGCGAAGGAACAGCAGCTGTCATTACTGCCGATCCGGGTGTTTCCGGAAATTATTCGTATAACTGGACAGTACCTCCGGGAGTTAACAATCCGGGTAGTGTTGCATCATTTTCAGCAACTGTTACGGGCAGTTATTCTGTTGTAGTTACAAATACCTCCACAGGATGCAATAGCATCAGTACTTTGGGAAATGTTACCATTATACCAATTGTGAAGCCGCAGTTTTTACCAGTGCCGCCGGTATGCAGCGGTTCCATAATAAATCCGCTGCCAACTGTTTCACTTAATAATGTGAACGGTACCTGGACTCCGGCAATAAACAATCTTACTACTACATTATATACATTTACACCATTAGGTACCATATGCACAGATACATCTTCGATGATTATCAGGGTCAACAATATTCCTGTAATTAGCCTTGGAATTGATCCTGACATTTGTCCGGGACAAAAGATTGTACTGAATCCAAATGCTACAGGTTTTGCATTGAACTATCAATGGCAGGATGGAAGTACAGACCCTTTTTATATTGCTACCACTAAAGGAGATTATTCGGTTATTGTATCCAATCAATGTGGCTCCACATCCGGGAATGTTACTATTAAACAAGGTATATGCAAAGTGAATATTCCTTCAGGCTTTTCTCCCAATAATGATGGGCTGAATGATCATTTTAGCATTACAGGAGCTCTTTACGTAATCGAATTTTCTATGCAAGTTTACAACAGGTGGGGTCAAAAAGTTTTTGAGACAAAAAATGCTTCTCCTGGATGGGATGGTAATTTTTCTGGCAACAAACAGCCTGCGGGAGTTTATGTTTATAGAATTAGTTTTACTTACCTGCTTACAGGAGAAAAGAATGAAACTTCGGGTACATTTATACTGTTACGGTAATATTAAGCTTTTGGCTTTACCAATTCAATTTCATTCAAAATTTTCTCCTGTGTTGTTTTCAATCTTTCGGCGGTTGCTTGTGGTTTATGCTGGTTAAAGTTCAGGTCATTTGCATTATTAATAGGTTTCAGATGCAAGTGTGCATGAGGCACTTTCAGGTCAATGATACCAGCGGTCCAGGCAGTACACAGCCTGCATGCTGCTCAACACATACACAGCTAATGTAATGGATGAAAACAGCTATACTGGAAAAATCAAACGAGACAACGTCTATCCCAAAAAAAGAAAAGTATTATCCGGCAATATGCAGCATTAATAAACTGGCTGAGTGTTCACTCCAAAAAAAATTAAAACCCCGATTATTATCTTGATCAACACCAGTCATGAAAATAATTATTTGACATTTCTTCATAAACAGTTGTAAAATTTGGGAACTTACTGGAGCTTTGTAATAATTTTTAAAAATCATCAATAGTTCCAACGTTCAAATAAGATTATTTTCAGTATCGGCCTGTAACTAACATTGTTAACCATAAAAACATAAACGATGTACAGATTTAATCTTCCTGCTAAGAACATCCTCATACTCATCTTTGTGATTCTTGCGTCTTTACAGCCATCTTATAGTCAAAATGGACAAACTGAAGAACCCACGGCTAATAATAAAAATGAACATAATAAGAGTGTTAGTTCCGGCTATGAGCTTACTATTCCTAAAACTATAGAATCAGGATTTCACTTTTATCAAAAGGGGGATGAAAATATATCCTTTACAGCCTATGTAAAGGATCCGGATTTGATAAATCCAACAAACATTAGAAAAAGTCCGGGAGGAGAAGTGATTACAGAACTTGAAAAAGGAAGTGATTATATGGTTGAAATCATTGGGCAGAAAAATGGCTGGTTCAAAATCAGCAGAGTCGATGTTTTTGATAATAATGCTGTTGATGTTCCAGGGCAATTTGGATGGATGCATTATTCTGTACTGGCTGTAAGAACCAGAAATTATGCTAATCAAAAACTCAATGTGTATTCTTCTCCAGACAAGACATCCAAAACCGCAGGTGTTATCAAAGAGGAAACAGAGGTTCGGTTTATGAAGATTTATAAGGATTATGTATTTATCCATTTTACTGACAGCAATGGCAAAAAAGTGGAGGGCTGGATTAAAAAGGAGTGGCTTTGCGGTAATCCGGTTACTAACTGCAGCTGATTTGTAGTACTTATTTGTGGTTCTCAGTGCATCAAATCAGGGAATTAAAAGTCTAAATAATAAAACACAATTTCTACCTGGTCTGCCGACCAAGCAGTTTTTATGTACTTGCCAGCCTAAGACAAGTTCCGCAAAATTTTCTCCTGCGCTGATTTTAAGCTATCAACTGATGCCTGTGGTTTATGCTGATTAAAGTTCAGGTCATTTGCATTATTAATAGGTATCAGATGAATATGTGCATGGGGCACTTCCAGCCCAATAACGCTGATGCCGCAACGGTTGCAGTCAAAGGCTTTTTCAATGGCTTTTGCTATTGGTTGAGCAAACAACAACATTTCCTGTAAATATTCAACCGGTAGATCAAAAAGGTTATCTACTTCTGTTTTTGGCACCACCAGTACATGCCCTTCCCGCAAAGGAAAAATATCCAGAAAGGCAAAGAACTTGTCATTTTCTGCAATTTTATAAGAAGGAATCTCTCCAGCTATGATCTTCGAAAAAATAGTCATATCCCAAATTTTATGGTGATAATTAAGATGCAATTCCACTTCAAATCTACCAACTCTTTCAAAACAAAAAAGCCTCCGCAATTGCGAAGGCCTGTATTCATGCTCAGGGTATATTATGCAGTAATTCCATCAATCCGGAATTTTAAAACTCCGGCAGGCGCCTTAACCTCAGCCAACTCTCCTATTTTCTTTCCCAGGATACCTCTGCCAATGGGCGAAGTTACAGAAATCTTACCGGCCTTCAGGTCGGCTTCTTTTTCACTTACAATTTTATAAGTTACCTGTTTTTTTGTATCCAGGTTAGTAAGTGTAATTTTTGTAAGGATGGAAACCTTGCTGGTATCAATGTTAGCTTCATCCAACACCCGGAGTGTAGCCATGGAACCTTCATAAGCAGCAATTTTAGCCTCCAGAATTCCCTGTGCTTCTTTGGCAGCATCGTATTCTGCATTCTCCTTAAGGTCGCCTTTTTCCCGTGCTTCGGCAATTGCCCGGCTGGCTGCGGGTCTGTCAACCCCTTTCATCCGCTGAAGTTCAGCTTTCATTTGCTCCAGTGTTTCTTTAGTCACATATTGAATTTCACTCATAATCTGCTTCTTTAATAAAATAAAAAAAATAACAACGCCTCAGTTATAACTGAAGCGTTGCTAAATTGAAGTGTAAAGATAAAAAACTATTTGAAATAACAAACCTCTGGCTTGTTTTATTCTTACTATTGTCTTATAAATTCATATACCCGGTCATTACTCAGGGAATATTGTTCGGCTTTTATTTTCTGCCATCCGTCTTTAAAACTGAAATCATCAAATTCCCAGTCAATAAACTTATTCCGAGGGAAGTTAAAGAGCTTTATTCGCAGATAACGCATTCCACGGTTTTCCCAATCGCCGGAATAGCTATTGTAATAATTATTTGAGTAATTGTCTGCCCGCCAGGTTCCATTTAATGTATCTGTATTACTGATATAGGCTGCATCGCCGTTTTCATAAAAAGAAAAAATACCATTTTCATAACCTGTTTGAAAATAGTCCCTTCCCAGGAAAATCTTTTTGTAAGCATTTTCTAGCCGCCAGTTACCGATTAACCGGTCTTCTATCGACTTTCCACAGGAAGTAATAAATAAAAGGAAAGGAACTAATAGAATAAGTAGATTTTTTCTCATAACTAACTTTTTATCAATTGCAGAAAAAAAAGTGCCATGATAAATACTACAATGATTTTTAACTAAGATTTGGCCGTTATTTAAGTTCAAGCTTATGTAACAATACTTTTCCCATTTTTAGAAATGCCTCTTGACTATATCCGGCAATATGCGGAGTAATGATGACATCCTGCCGGTTTAATAACCAGTCAATTTTTTCTCTTTCTTCTTTTGAATATGATTCAAGGTTTTCATTTTCCAATACATCTAATCCGGCACCCGAAATCTTGCCTTGATCTAACGCAGAAATTAGCTGATCGGTATCCAGTACTTTGCCTCTTGAAGTATTAAGGATAAATGGCTTTTGTTTTAGGGAATCAAAAAAAGCCTGCCCTGCCATATGGTAAGTAATATCAGTAAGGGGAACATGAAAACTGATAACATCGGAATAGCGGCAAATTTGTTCAAGGTTTGCTTCTTTAATATATTCAGCTGCAAAACCATATTTATTTATATCGGAAGCAAGTACGGTAACACCAAATGGCTGTAACAATTTAGCAAAACTACTACCTGTATTTCCATACCCGATAATACCAACTGTTTTACC
>JBARSW010000030.1:0-12698 GCA_049644925.1 Chitinophagaceae bacterium
GGTGTGTACTTTCCAGCTCGAAGGAACTGCCCTGAAAACAGAAAAGGGAACCGTAATACTTATCAGGTAGATGGAAGGAGTGCGAGTCAAAATTTATATCCCGATCATCACAAAAAAAGGGTCATACTATCAAAGTATAACCCTTTTACTTTTATATTCAGCTCCCCCTGTTGGACTTGAACCAACGACCCTCTGATTAACAGTCAGATGCTCTAACCAACTGAGCTAAGGAGGAATACCTTCCCGTTTAAGGGATTGCAAAAATAGGGATATTCAGGCTTTGAACAAAAAAGGCCAGACAAAAAATTCAGTTAGATTAAATTCAGTTTAACGTCGCTTCGTGTAAAGCGCCGGAGGCTTCAATAAAATACAGTTTGCCTTTTACCGCAACCATAAACCTGGTATTTCCCCATGTAGATACACCTATTTGTTGCCTTATGCCCGATGAAAGGTCAGTTTCAAACAAACTGCCATCATTTTCAATTGTATATAGTTTCCCATTCATGGTGGCTCCGACAATAGTTTTTACCCATGCGCCATTCGCACCGGTTTTTTTCCGACTTCCGTCTGACTGGCTCATTTCATAAAGGCTTCCGTCTTTTTCAATGCTGTAAAGTTTGCCGTTAGCATCAAAAAGAAATTTTGTATTGCCAAACTCAGCTTTTCCAACCTGGTGCCAGATTCCCGTATTTACATTTGTAGCATACAATATGCCATTAGCTTTTACAGTATACAGGTAGCCATAAACGGCTACTCCGGCAATGGTTTTTGCCCATTCCACAGTATTACCTAACAATACCCAATCGCCACTTTCAGGATTTGTGCGGTAAAGGGTGCCGTCTTTTTCTATAGTAAATACATTTTTACCACCCGCAAACATTAGTACTGTATTTGCATAACTAGTGGCGCTAATTTGTGACCATACAGCCGTAACGGGATCAGTTTTGTATAATTTTCCGGATTGTTCAATCGTAAATAAAGTGCCGTTAGTGGCAGATGCAAAAACAGTATTGGTCCAGGTACCTTGTGCACTTACCTGCCGCCAGGTTGCAGTCTGTGCCTCTACAAAAAAAGAAGCAAATATTACGGAAGCTGCTAATAATAATTTGACTGCTCTCATGGCCGAGTAGGTTTTATTAAATGTATAAAATTATTTCAACCAACTTAGCAAACCTCCGGGTTCTTCTATACCAACATAAATAGCATCTGTACGCAGCTCCACCGGCCAATGTTTCAGAAAATATCCCTCTCCACTCACATTCCTGCCGTTTTCCATATTGAATTTATACCGGTGAAGAGGACAAACTACATTTCCCAAAGCATCTATATATCCATCTGCCAGGATTCCTCCGGCATGCGGGCATTTCCAGGCAAATGCAAAAACGGCTTCCTTGTGCCTGCCAATACAGATTTTCTTTCCGTTAATTTCTGTTACAGCAATATTATTATCAGCAAAATCAAGTTCGTTGATATGATCTGCAATTTTATGCCAGGTATATTTCTTTTCTGACATCAGTAAAGAAATTCAGTTTTATAAGGGTATCGTATTCTATAAAGCTCCCTTACTTTTTCCAGAATTATTTTGCGAAGCGTATCAATATTTCTTTTTTCTATCGCCGACACAAAAACTGCATTCCCGTTTGTTTCATGATTCCAGCGATCCTGCAGATCCTGCAACAATTCATTTTTTGTATTTTCTTCCAGCCATTCATCAAAAGTATTTCCTTCGTACAGATCCATTTTGTTGAAGACGGTTAGTGTTGGTTTGTCAAAAGCATTTATTTCCTGCAATGTTTTATTCACTACACCTATTTGTTCTTCATAGTTGGGATGTGAAACATCTACTACATGGAGAAGAATATCAGCTTCCCGAACTTCATCCAGTGTACTCTTAAAGCTTTCTACCAGGTGGTGAGGAAGTTTACGTATAAAACCAACCGTATCACTTAATAAGAAGGGGGTAGTTTCAAAAACAACTTTGCTGGTAGTAGTATCGAGAGTAGCAAATAGTTTGTTTTCTGCAAAAACATCTCTTTTGCTCAGCAAGTTCATAATGGTTGATTTGCCTACATTGGTATATCCCACCAATGCCACCCTGATAAACTCACCACGGTCTTTGCGCTGGGTGAATGCCTGTTTATCTATTTCTGCTAACCGCTTTCGGAGTAAAGAGATTTTGTCTCTTACAATACGCCGGTCAGTTTCTATTTCACTTTCACCAGGGCCCCTGGTGCCAATACCACCTCCAAGCCGCTCAAGGTGTTTCCACATGCCCCTCAGTCTTGGTAAAATATATTGGTATTGTGCCAGTTCTACCTGTGCCTTGGCCTGTGCTGTTTTGGCCCTGTTGGCAAAAATGTCAAGAATTAAATCGCTTCGGTCAATAACTTTTACTTCCAGTTCTTTTTCAATATTATTTATTTGTGCACCACTAAGCTCATCATCAAAAATTACTACACGGATGTTTTTGTCTTGAGTATAGTTTTTGATTTCTTCCAATTTGCCTTTGCCAATAAAAGTTCTGCTGTCAGGGTGTGGTAGTTTTTGGGTAAATCGTTTTACAGAAATGGCACCTGCTGTTTCGGCCAGGAAAGACAATTCATCGAGGTACTCCTGTACCTGGGGTTCTGTCTGGTCTTTTTGTATAAGGCCTACCAGCACTGCTCTCTCTTCACTTTGAATTTTGTTTTTCTTATCAATCATTTTTTTAAATAACTCCTGCTAATAATGGAGCTGTGCAAAAGTAAAAAATAAAAAAGCGATCCCGCCTCAGGCTGAACCGCTTTACGAATAAATATTATTAAGTTATTAAAGGCCGCTTAGCGTTATTCCAACCGAATAGGGCCTTATTTGTGCGCCGGCGCCATCTTTAATTAATGTCGTTAACTGGTAGCTTCCGTATAAACTAAAATGGCCATAACCAATTCTAGCCATGGCAGACAGCCTGTTCTTATTGAAAAAAACTTTACTGGCTTCTTTCATGGTAAAGTCATTAATGCTGGTGCCTGATTTACTCTGGAATTTGGTGTTCCGGGTATGAGCATTTATTAAAGTACCCACTTTTATACCGATAGCAGCTTTAAATCCATTTCCATCTGCCGGTTTTGCAGAAAAACGTAATTCTATCGGAGCTTCAAGATATACAGTAGCTAATTTGGTTTTTTTGAAATGATTGGTATCAGACTTATCAGTAAATTGAAAAATGGTAGTTTGCTCTTTTATCCCTACAGAAGTTTTAGTAAAGGTGATATGATCACTTGCTATACCTGCGCCAAAACCAATGCTAAGTTTTGGATTGGTTTTAAATGGATAGTCAAGCATAAAATAGGCATTAATGCTTTTTGAAAGTCCGCTTTTACTGATTGTATCGGGTATTCCTGCCCATCCTGTGTAGCCTAACTGAATCAAAAAATGATCATTGGCACGGTTGGCCATATTAATTGTTTCTTTCTTTCCGGTTGTTTTTTCAGGATTATCCTGGGCTATTGCGGATAAAGCAAAAAGAGCACATACAGATAACGATAAAATCTTCTTCATAAGTTTATTAAGTAGTGGGCAAATGTATTTTCATCCCGGTTAACAAAAGGTTAAAGAACAATTGGCAACATGAAATACATGCCCTTATAATAAAAAAGCGGAACACAGTTCCGCTTTTTCGGTGGACCCTGCAGGGAACGATCCTGCGACCCCCTGATTATGAGTCAGGTGCTCTAACCAACTGAGCTAAGGGTCCTGCGGTTAAGCGGCTGCAAAAATAGAAAAAAAAGCAATGTATTTACATTACTTGGGTGCATTTAATATTATCGCATTTAGTGGCTTATTTTTCCCCCAACTTCGGCACTCTCACATTCCCTTCTACGGAGGGGTCAAATACATATTGCCAAAAGGAGTGGGTCATTTCATGCGACAATTTTAAATGCACTCCAATACATATATTATTAAGTATAAATCCTTAGATTTACAATGTTGCTTATATGATTGAGAATATCGAAATAAAACGATTGCTTTCATTAATTGCTTTAAATAACGACCAGGTAGCTTATAAAGAACTCTTTATATTATTGCACAGTCGTTTAAAGCAGTTTGCTTACTCAATATTAAAATCAAACGAAGAAGCAGAAGAACTGGTGTCAGATGTTTTTATCCGCATTTGGGAAAAAAGAGATCAGTTGATGGTTATTGAATCGCCAAGATTATATATTTATACTATAACCAAAAATCTTGCTTTAAATAAGCTTAATAAATTAAAACGTCATCATAATCAATCACCTGAAGATTGGCTGGTACAGCTAAACAGCATTTATTTTGATCCGGAGCAATTAATGATGACCGAAGAAATACTTCGCCAGATACGGAAAGCTATTAATAACCTGCCTCCTCGCTGTCGTATTATATTTAAATTAGTGAAAGAGGATGGATTAAAATATCGGGAAGTAGCCGAACTTTTACATTTATCTATAAAGACGATTGAAGCACAAATGGCGATAGCCCTTCGTCGATTGGGTAAATGTATGCAATTGGAAATCAAAGAGTTGCATTCTTCGGCATCGCTTAAAAAGAAATAGTTAATTTTTTTTAGGGGTATAACACTTATTTTATTGTCTCTATTTCATTAACAAGTCAATTTACTTTAATGAATCAGGAGATTTTTTGGGTTTTATTTTCTAAAAAACTATCAGGAGAAGCTTCTGATGCAGAAAAGGCTGATTTTCAAAATCATATCAATGAACATCCCGAATGGCAATATGCCATTCAGAGCCTTGAAGATCTTTGGAAACATGATCCACCAAAGGATATAATGCAAGATGAGGATGCGTATATGCTCCATATGCACAGAATGAAAGAAATGAATATTTCTTTAGAGGAAGATTCAGCTAAGACAAATACGGTTTCAATTGGCATTAAAAAAATAAAGAAGTGGTATTGGGCGGCAGCAGCGATACTGGTGGTAACAACAGGTCTATTTCTTTTTAGAAAATCAACTATTCAACCCGAAGAAAAAGAGCACCCGGCAGGGTATGCAAATGAAGTTTCTTCCCAACCCGGGTCAAAAACAAAAATCAAACTTCCTGATGGTTCGATTGTATGGTTAAATGCAGGTAGTAAACTTACCTACACAAAAGAGTTTGGTAAAAAAGTAAGGGAAGTGAACCTGACCGGAGAAGCATTTTTTGATGTAACAAAAATAAATGAAAAGCCTTTTATCATTCATACATCAAGCATCAATATTAGAGTATTAGGTACATCTTTTAATGTAAAAGCTTATCCGGATGATAAGCTGACGGAGACCAGCCTTATCCGGGGCAGCATAGAAGTAACGATTAAGAACAGGCCAAATGATAAGATAATTCTTTCACCAAGTGAAAAACTTGTTGTTGAAAACAACATGATAATACAGAAGGAAAAATCAAGCCAAACAATAAATGCGGATTATGTCGTAGCACAACCTTCAATTTCGCCATTGGTAATAATAGATAAACTCAAATACAGTCCTGCTGATAGCTCAGTAGCAGAGACACAATGGATAAATAACAAACTTATTTTCCGTGATGAATCGTTTGCCGATCTGGCTGTAAGAATGGAAAGATGGTACAATGTAAGTATTGAGATAAAAGACCCATTAATCCGCCAGGCAAGATTAAACGGAATATTTCAAACTGAAACTATTTCGCAGGCGCTGCAAGCTCTTAAAGAATCAATTCCATTCCGTTTCGAAAAAAACGGGAATAAAATATTTATTCACCCCTAATGCTTATGAATAATGATTGCTTATTTAAACTCTTCTTAAAACAATTTTAAAAATGCGAGGCTCCGGTGCAACGGAACCCCGCCAGGTTAACATGTTGCTGATAGATTTCCTGCTGGAAATCTGAATTCATTAACCCTTCAAATGTAAATTATGAAAAAAACTGAAACAGTTAATGTTTCTGCAAAGACTTTGAATTACTTAAAGATTGCCAGAATTATGAAACTGATGATTGCATTATTGCTTATTGCCTGCCTTCAGGTATCTGCTATAGGCTGGTCCCAGGAAAGGATCACCCTCAAAATGAATGAAACTGAATTAAAAAAAGTTTTATTTGCTATTGAAAAAAAGAGTGACTACCGTTTCCTTTTTACGGAAGACATTATAAAAGGGAAACCCAGGGTGTCACTGGATGTTGTTCAGGCCACTGTGTCTGAAATATTAGATAAAATATTAGCCAATACCGGCGTTGGCTATAAAATTCTTGATACCAAATTAATAGTCCTTAAAGAAGGAGTAAACTCTATGGAGATTACTGCCCAGGAAATCAGGATAACTGGTAAAGTGACTTCCGCAAGTGGAGAACCACTTGCAGGTGTCTCGATTATTGTGAAAGGAACCAGGGCTGGAACAACGTCAGATGCTAATGGTAATTTCTCCCTTATGGTACCGGATGATGCGGTACTGCAATTCAGTTCTGTGGGATATGAAAATGCTGAAGTAGCTGTAAATAGTCAAACAACATTAACTGTTATTTTAAAATTGTCTGAAAAAATACAGGACGCCGTTGTAGTTATTGGTTATGGTACTTCACGTAGAAAGGACCTTACCGGTTCAGTAGCTTCTGTTACCGGATCAGAATTGTCCAAACAACCCGTACTTACTGCCACACAGGCTGTACAGGGTAAAGTGGCAGGTGTTCAGGTAATCTCTAGTGGAGACCCTAATTCACTTCCAATAATCAGGATAAGAGGTACAGGTACTATGCTGGCAGGGGCTAATCCATTATATGTTGTTGATGGAGTAATTAATGACGATATAAGGAACATTAACTCCGCTGATATCACAAGTATGGAAATTTTGAAAGATGCTTCCGCTACAGCAATTTATGGTATGAGGGCTGCCAATGGTGTGATTCTGATCACCACCAAAAAAGGGAGACCCGGAAAAATGCTGATCAATTATGATGTAACTGTAGGTGTAAAAGAAGCTTCCAGTTTGGTAAATATGGCAGGAGCTAATCAATATTCCGGTTATATTAATGAAGCAAGTGTATATTATGGCAGTGGCGATAGCATCGTAACACAAACTATGTTGCGGAATGGTGGTAATACCGACTGGTATGATGAAATTTTAAAAAGGGGATTCTTTCAGAATCATAACCTGTCATTATCAGGAGGTAGTGAAAAAATAAATTATTTCCTCAGTGCAGGTTATTTATCTGATGAAGGTATCATCAGAACAAACAATTTTAAAAGGTTTACTGTAAGAAATAATAACGATTATAAAATCACCAAAAATTTCAAATTATCAACCCTTCTTTCTTATAGCCGATCTGATGTAAGAAATGTGGACCTTGGTGCTTTTAATGTGGCCTATCGTGCTGCTCCGTATGTTATTGCAAAACAAAATGATAAATACGGAAATACTTCTCTGGCCAATAACGTTGGCAATCCTATTCTTGATCAGGATAAAAATAATAATTCAGGTATAGGTGATCGTTTCCAGGCCAACCTGGTAGGTGAACTAAAGCCCTTAACATGGCTAACTTTAAGGACCAGTTTTGGATTTGATAAAAACAACTTCAGGAGTGTTTCTTATGGATATAAATATGCAAATGAAGGTCCAAATAATGTGTTCCTTACTGCTGGTAGCAACCAGGTAAGAAATAATAGCCGGTTAACGGTAGAAGAAAGCCAGGGCAACAGATGGGTTTGGGACAATACGGCCAATATGATAAAGAAAATAGGCGATCACAATTTTAACCTGCTGGTGGGTACTACGGCTGAGCAAATCAAGAGTAACAATTTAGGGGGAACAAGAATAGATGTTCCGGAAGATAAAGACCAGTGGTATCTTGGTGCAGGTTCTGCAATTGGTGCCACAAATTTTAACGGGGGTGATAAATCTACTCGTAACTCATACCTGGCCAGGTTGAATTATAATTTTAGTGATAAATATTTCTTTACTGCTACAGGAAGGTATGATGGGAGTTCCCGTTTGCCTGTAGATAACAGGTGGGGTTTCTTTCCATCAGTAGGTGCCGGCTGGGTAATCAGCAGTGAACAATTTATGGATAACCAGAAAATTTTCAATAACCTGAAACTTCGTGCCAGCTATGGAAAAGTAGGTAACGATGGGATACCAAGTAATTTATTTATACCGCTTGCTACAATCAATCTTCCTTATTTCTTTAATGGCGTTGAATACTTAAATATTCGCCTGGCTGAATTAGCCGATAAGAATCTGCAATGGGAAGTAACTACTGAAACAAATATTGGTCTTGATTTTTCTTTGTTAACAAATAAACTATCGGGTAGTGTTGATCTGTATAACAGAAAAACTGAAGATGCACTGGTGCGGATAAAAGTTCCTTCTATTTTGGGCGATCCTAATGATGAGTATATTACTAATGCAGCTTCTTTTACTAATAAAGGAGTGGAGTTAAGCCTGGATTGGAAGAATAATATTAATAATGATTGGAAATACAATATTGGCGGTAACATTGCCTATAACAAAAATAAGATAGATAATCTCAATGGTGGTCAGGCAATAAGTGATGGTAGCGTGGGCGGACAGGGTACTACTACAAAATCGGACAATGGTCAGCCAATCGGAAGTTTCTTCCTTTGGGATGTAGTAGGTATTTTTCAGAATGCAGCAGAAATTGCTGGCTCTGCACAAACAGGTGCTAAACCCGGAGACCTCAGATACAGAGATATAAATAAGGATAATGTTATTAATGCTGACGACAGGGTATATCAGGGTTCTTATCAGCCAAAAATGACTTTTGGTGTAAATGGTGGAGTAGGCTATAAAACCTTAGATTTTTCATTTGGCGGTTATGGAACAAGCGGCGGCAAAATATATAATGGTAAAAAAGCTGCCCGTGGCGATTTCAGAGATAATGTGGAAACAGAAGTAGCTAATAACCGTTGGACACCAAACAATACAAATACCAGCATCCCAAGGGCTAATACAAATGAACTGCCTGCTTCCAATTATTTTCTTGAAAAGGGAGATTTCTTTCGTATTAATAACCTGACGCTTGGCTATACATTACCTGTTAATATTTTATCTAAAATAAAGATTCAAAGTTTAAGAGTGTATGTTACCGCTCAGAATGTAGCCACCTTTACCAAGTACAGTGGCTTTACACCTGAAATTAGTAATGGCGGCACACTGGCTGCAGGCATTGAATCTGCTATATACCCTACAACAAGGACATTCGCTTTTGGTGTGAACGTTGGATTTTAATAACTTATAATTGATAACAATATGAAAAAAATAATTATAAAAAAACTATCACTCATTTTGCTGCCGGCACTACTGTTAGCCAGTTGCAAAAAGAGCTTTCTCGATGTAGACCCACAAGGGCAGACCACCGAAGTGTTGGCTCTAACGGATCCTGATGCTGCTGCCAAATTAGTTGGTGGGGTTTATAATACGCTTTATTTTGGCGGTTTTGATAAAACAACGGTTGGATTCTTATGGGCTCTGACAAATGACATTGCAAGTGATGATGCAGACAAAGGAAGCACTCCGGGAGATTTTAATAGTGGAGGTGTGGGTGATATAGACAATTTTATACACACTCCCAACAACTTTATATTCAATAATATCTGGAGTGGTCATTTTAATGCAATCCTCAGTGCTAATAAGGCCATTGAAGTTTTAGGAAAAAGTACCATTGATGTAAGTACTAAAAACAGGTTGTTGGGAGAAGTGAGATTTTTACGTGGCTTCTATTATTTTAACCTGGTTCGCTTTTTTGGAGGGGTGCCTAAAATTACCAATGTGCCTTTACCAAGCGAAGGCAACAGCGATGCGTTAAATACCCGTGCAACTGCTGCAGAGATTTATGCAGTAATAATTGATGATTTACAATTTGCTGTGGATAATCTTCCATTAAAAGGAGATGCAGCTACGCAAACTGGCAGGGCAAATAAAGGTGCAGCACAGGCATATCTTGCTAAGGTATATCTCTATCAAAAAAACTGGCAAAAAGTATTGGACCTCACCAATGCTGTCATCATCTCTAATAAATATTCTTTAGTAACTGACTATAATCTCATCTTTAGAGAAAAAGCTGTTGGTGGACAAGGCGGCAATAATAACAGCGAATCAGTTTTCGAAGTGCAGACTGGCATTAATGCTGGTGAAAATGCAGTCAGCCCCTTATTCAGTAACGGACAAGGGCCAAGAGGCAGAGGTGGTTGGAATGATTTGGGCTTTGGCTTCAATTCTCCTTCTACTGACTTAGCAAGTTTCTATGAAGCCGGGGATACAAGAAGAGGTGCAACTATTATGTTTATTAATCCAACGGTACCTGGAAATAGCCCTGGCACTGTTTTGTGGGATGGGTACCGGGTGCCTTCAAAAGATTCAGTAGAGAACGATAGATATAGTTATAAGGCATATCATAGTCCTATTGCAGAATCACCACAGGTTACTAATAATAAAGACAGTAAACCTAAAAATATTCGTCTGATGCGCTATGCAGAAGTACTTCTTATGTATGCTGAAGCATCTGCTATGCTAAGTAGTGGCGATGGTGTTAACAAACTAAATCAGGTTAGGGCAAGAGCAAATCTTACAGGTACCACCTTATCACAGGCAAACGTTTGGAAAGAGAGAAGAACTGAATTGGCTATGGAGCAGGATAGGTTTTTAGATCTTGTTCGCCAAGGCAGGGCCGGAACAGTTTTAAGGGCACATGGAAAAGCATTTGTTGATGGTAAACATGAGTTGTTCCCTATACCTCAGGCGCAAAGAGATTTAAGTGGCGGAAGGCTCTCGCAAAACCCCAATTATTAAAAATCAGTTTATAACAAGTAAAAATTTTAATATGAAAATGTATTTCAATAATCTGAAATCTTCTTCTGTGCTGGTTATTGCCGCAGGCTTTTTCCTGTTTGGCTGTACAAAGGCAGATTATAGCGATGATTTTACAAAAGGGGATGCTCCACCGGTTGCTGGTGGTTATGTAAATTCAAATGATATTGCTCCCACTAACCTTGTAGCCCATTTCTCTTTTGAGAATAATGTTACAGATATAAAAGGTGCAGTAACTGGAGGTTCTACATCTGGTACTACCAGCTTTGTTCCAGGACGCAAAGGCCAGGCATATCAGGGTTCTGTTAATGGATTTATTGGTTACACAAATCCCGGTCCCATTGCTACACTTACCAGTTTTACTACCAGCCTTTGGATTAACACCGGCAAACATGATGGCGGTGCACAGGGTGTGTTTACTTTAGCCAAACAAGATGGCTCATTCTGGGGTAATTTCTTTTTAATGATAGAAGGAAACAATGCTCCGGAGAATAAGATGTTTATGAAACTGCATATAGAGAAAAACAATGCACCTTTTGTTGAACATTGGATTGAGCCATTCGGGGATTTCAGACCTGATGATATGTATGGTGCCTGGAGGCATGTTGCCTGGACCTATGATGCGACAACATCAAAAGTGGGCTTCTTTATTAATGGACAAAAAAGGACCTTACCACCCGGTGCTGATACAAGGGTTGCAGACGGGAGCGGCACTCCATTAGGGCCTTTAAATTTTAAAAATCCTACTAAATTCATTATTGGGGGAATGCAAAATCATTTGGGTAGCCCCTTCAACACACCAGAACCCTGGATGCTGAACTACACAGGTAAATTGGATGAATTCAGGATTTACAATAAAGCACTATCTGAGCAGGAGATTAGTGCTATTGCGACATTGGAAAGACAAGGACGTTAATATCATACTATATTTTAAGGGCTGCTTCATTTTGAAGCAGCCCTTTTTATAGTACTTAATTTTATTACTACCTCATGAAAAATTATTTGTTTTTCATTTTTTTATTTTTCAATTTTTTTTCTTGCAAAAAAAATGAAAATCCGCCACCACTACAACCACCTCCAGCCTCTTTAAGTTTCAACTCATTTAAAATAAACGGACAGTTCAGCGGCTTTACTTATTATAATATCAATACAAATCCTGTATTAAAGTTTTCTTTTTCTGCCCCTCTCAACCGTAGCACTATTGCTTCCAGCGTTTATTTCAGGGATAAACAAAATAATACTGTAGCATTTACAACTTCTTATGAAAACAATGATAGTAGTGTTATTATACAACCATCATCACAGCTAAGTTTTATTACAAAATATACTGTTACTCTTTCAACTGCATTAAAATCAGCTGCCGGTGGAAATTTATTATCTGGCATAGATGTAAATTTTACAACACAAATAGATTCTTCAAGAAAATTTCCCTTGTTAACTGATAATGCATTACTTGATTTAGTACAACAGCAAACATTCAAATACTTCTGGGATTTTGCTCACCCTGTCAGTGGTCTTGCAAGAGAAAGAAATACTTCGGGTGATATAGTTACTTCCGGTGGTTCGGGATTTGGCATTATGGCAATTATTGCTGCAGTTAATCGTGGCTTTATTACAAAAGCCCAGGCATTAACCAGGATGCAAACAATGGTGGCCTTTTTGAAAAATACCGCACAAAAGTTTCATGGTGCATTTCCACATTGGTTAAATGGAAATACCGGAGTAGTGGTTCCTTTCAGTACAAAAGATAATGGCGCAGATTTGGTAGAGACATCCTATTTAATACAAGGCTTGCTTTGCGCAAGGCAATTCTTTAATGAGGCAGGTACAGCTGAAACAACATTACGCAATGATATTAATTCAATTTATAATGGTGTGGAATGGAACTGGTTCAGGC
>JBARSW010000031.1:0-2290 GCA_049644925.1 Chitinophagaceae bacterium
GCATTTGGGTACGTATGGCTGCCATGCAAATGAAATTTTAAACTATCTCCAAAGTATATCTCCCCGCCTGTTGATCCTCAACGGTGACATCATTGATGGCTGGCAATTCAGCAAGCGATATTTCCCTTCGTCACATCTGCAGGTGATAAAAGAAATATTAAACCTTGTAAGCAACGGTACCAGGGTGGTATATGTTACAGGTAATCATGATGAAATGTTACGGCGCTATAGTGGAATTAAACTCAGCAATTTTCAACTGGTAGATAAACTGGTGATGGAAATTAATGGAAAGATGATCTGGGTTTTTCATGGAGATGTGTTTGACACAACTACGAAAGGAACTGCTAAAATATTTGCTAAACTTGGCGGCCATGGTTATGACTGGCTTATATTATGTAATCGTTTTATCAACTGGTGTCTGAAAAAAATGGGTAAACCCAAAATGAGCTTAAGTAAAAAAATAAAAAATAGTGTAAAGAAAGCCGTTTCCTGGATTGGTGATTTTGAACAAACGGCTTCAGAACTGGCTATAGAAAAAGGGTATGATTATGTTATCTGCGGTCATATCCATCAACCTCAAAAAAGAAAAGTTGAAACAAAAAACGGAAGTGTTGTTTACCTGAATAGTGGCGACTGGATAGAGAACCTCACTGCATTAGAATACGATAATAACGAATGGACCATCTACCACTATGAAGAGAAAGATTATAACAGTGCCGAAGTGGTTCCTATCAATAAGAAACTGCCGGTACTGAGTGTAGTAACCGATGAAATAGGACTCTTTATCAATTCCCTTGGCCATTAAACCTTAACTATGAAAATATTTTATGCAGTTCAGGCAACCGGAAACGGGCACATCAGCAGAGCAATGACATTGTTACCCCATCTGCAACGATATGGAACTGTGGATATTTTTCTCAGCGGAAACAACAGTAACCTGCAACCTGATTTACCCATAAAATACAGAAGCAAAGGCGTTAGTCTTTTTTATAATAGCAAAGGTGGACTTGATTACTGGCAACTGATTAAAAAAATTCAGCCATTGAGAATAATACAGGAAATCAGGGATCTGCCTGTTGAAAAATATGACATGGTGCTTAACGATTTTGATTACATTACTTCTGCTGCCTGTGCCCGTAAAAAAATTCCTTCTATACATTTTGGTCACCAGGCCAGTTTCCACTCATCCTTTACACCCAGGCCTGTAAAGAAAAGTTTTCATGGAGAAATCTTACTCAAACATTATGTAAAGGCAACTCATTATTCGGGATTTCATTTTGAATCGTACGATGATTTTATATTCAGCCCGGTAATCAAGAATGAAATACTTGAAGCAGTACCATATGACAAACAACATATTACTGTTTACCTGCCCTCCTATTGTGATTTGCAGTTAAGAAATATTTTCATGAATATTCCGGAATACAGGTTTGAGATTTTCTCCAGGGAATCATCCGCTATCCGTACAGAAAAGAATATCAGTTTTATTCCGGTTAATAAAGACTCATTTAACAGAAGCCTGATAACCTGTACGGGCATTATTTGCGGTGCTGGTTTTGAAACACCTGCTGAAGCTCTGCATTTAGGAAAAAAAATTATTGCCATCCCCATTGCCGGCCAATATGAGCAGCAATGCAATGCTGCTGCGTTGGAACAACTGGGTGTGCTATGCCTGAAATCTATTGATAAAAATTTCAACAATCATTTTAACAATTGGATAGGGACGCCTGGTTCAATCAAAAAGGATTATTCAAAAAGTATTATTCAGAGCCTCGAATATCTATTCTCATTACCAGCTAAAAAGTATCGGGAGGAAGAAATTATTATGGGAGAATTCTGCTAACTCCATTTATTTTAATCACCTATTAAAACAAAAAAACCACTCCGGCCTGACTGCACCGGAATGGTATCTGCATGAGAAATTTGCAACCGACGTACTTACTAACGTCATTATAGTTAACCGGATAAGAACTGATGTAAAGTTGTAATTATACTGTTAACCACATATTAGATTGCTATTAAATTAGTATTAATAAAAAAATGGCTCAGTTTTAAAAACTGAGCCATACTATTTTTAGAAAAATCACTATTAGTTATAACTGAATTTTGTCCATCCTTTCCACCAGGTGGCGTTTTCACCGGCAGGAGCTATACCACCCCGGAAAGTAACTGTCTTGTCAAAGAATGTATCTCCGGTAAACTTTGCATCTGTGAAACCAGCTCCTGATAATATCTTCTGATTTCCACTTGAACCAGCAAAGGGAGTTGGATCTGGAGCATTATAGTTAAA
>JBARSW010000032.1:0-2028 GCA_049644925.1 Chitinophagaceae bacterium
CAACAGTAAATGGTCCGCACCAGGGGGCATGGGTAACAACACAAACAGGCGAAGACTGGTTTTTGCATTTTCAGGATAAAGACGCTTATGGAAGAGTAGTTCATTTGCAACCTATGAAGTGGGTAAATAACTGGCCGGTGCTTGGTGTTGATAAAGACAACGATGGAAAAGGTGAGCCGGTATTGGTTTATAAAAAACCAAATGTGGGAAAACAGTATACGATAAAAACAGTTGCTGACAGTGATGAGTTTAATGAAACCAAATTGGGTTTACAATGGCAATGGCAGGCTAATCCGCAGCAATACTGGGCCATGCCAACACCGAATGGTTTTCTTCGGATGTTCTCTGTATTAAAAACTGATTCTGCTTCTACTGCATGGAACTATCCTTATATCCTGGGACAGAAATTCCCTGCTGATGAATTTACGGCTACTGCAAAAATTTCTTTTCAACCAAAGTGGGAAGGGGAACGGTTTGGAATGATTGTACTTGGAATGGACTATGCATATCTCTCCATAGTAAAAAAGCAGGATGGCCACTATCTCTCTTTTGTATTCTGCAAAGAAGCAGACAAGGGTACGAAAGAAACAGTGCAGGATGGAGAAAAGCTGAACAGTAAGGATATTTATTTACGGGTAAAAGTATCAAAAGGAGCTATATGCAATTTCAGTTATAGTGAAGACGGAAACAGTTATAAAACCATAGGTACACCATTGCAGGCTAAGCCTGGCCGCTGGGTAGGTGCAAAACTGGGATTATTTTTTTCCCGGTTTAATAAAACGAACGATGCCGGATTTGCAGATATAGATTGGTTCAGGCTAACATCAGATTGAATTTTATTTTTTAATAATTTACAATAAAAAATGGCCATATGGAAAGAAGAACATTTGTAAAATACACAGCCGCTGCAGGTGCTTCTTTAATGTTGCATCCCTTCAGTGCTATCGCTGCTGGTTCCGATAAAAAAATAAAACTGGCACAGGTGGGTACCGGACATCGGGGAACAGGTTTTTGGGGTAAAGACCTCATCAAAAATTTCATTGATAAAGTTGAATTCACGGGATTATATGATATCAATCCCGGCCGGGCTGCTTATGCTCAGCAGATATATGGTGGAAATATTCCGTTGTATAATAGTTTCGATGAAATGCTGGATAAAGTGCAAGCCGACTATATTATTGTAACTACTGTTGATGCTACACATGATGAGTTTATTGTAAAGGCTTTGGATAAAGGGTTTAATGTGATTACTGAAAAACCAATGACCACCGATGAAATAAAATGCAAGCAGATATTAGATGCGGAAAAACGTTCCGGTAAAAAAGTAATTGTAGCATTCAACTATCGCCATAGTGTTCATGCTATGCAGTTAAAAGAACTACTGGCAGCAGAAAGAGTGGGAAAAATTACTTCAGTTGATTTTAACTGGTATCTCAATGTCTATCACGGGTCTGATTATTTCAGAAGATGGCATGGCCGAATGAACAAGAGTGGTTCACTATGGGTACATAAGGCTACTCACCACTTTGATCTGCTCAACTGGTGGCTAAACAGTGAGCCAGTAGAAGTAAGCGCCTATGGTTCGCTGGAACATTATGGAAAAAATAATGCCTTCTGGGGAACAAAATGTCGTGGTTGTGAGCATAAAGAGAACTGTAAATTTTTCTGGGACATCACCAAGGATGATCGTTTGATGAAACTTTATCCTGCCAATGAAAAATATGATGGCTATGTAAGAGATGGCTGTGTGTGGAGTAACGAAATTGATATTTATGACAAAATGAGTGCACAGATTATTTATGCCAATGGAGTTACAGCTAATTATTCACTCACCGCTTATTCTCCGTACGAAGGATGGCAGATTGCATTCAATGGTATGAAAGGAAGGATAGAAACATGGGAAGATATTCCTTACCTGCAAAAAGTACCAGATGATCAATCAAAACACCATGCCGTAGAAATGAGTCAGGCTGATGATGCAATTCCCGGCCAGGTAAGAGAAATTATTGCTATGGATAATTTTTCTAA
>JBARSW010000033.1:0-9069 GCA_049644925.1 Chitinophagaceae bacterium
GTGCAAACCGGGTAAAGAAAAATCCCAGTAGTTGTCATATGCTTCATACAAAAAATACAAACGGTTCAATCCTTTTACCCAAGCAACTTTTACTTTTACATCGAGATTTTCTGGATCCGCTGTGAGAAACTTTTTATTATCTTCTACCAGCTGATCAGTTGCTATAATAAAACTATCTGGCACTATACTCCAATCCAGTTTATTTCCATCAATGCAAGGAATTTTATCTGTGGGAAACTGAAAGATTTTGTAACTACGGTTATCTTTTCCCTGTGCGGATACGATCGTAACAAGTGCAAAAAATCCGAGGAAGGATAATACGATTTTATATAAGTTTTTCTTTATCATTTTAACCAGTTTTTATCAGATCAGTTCGCTCAATATTTAAACTAAATGTATGTTCACATGATGTATGGTTGTTACAATATCTTATTCAATAATATTCACTGTAAAAACTCCACCCAAACCTGCTGTCTGTCCATTTTCTGTTTCAATCAGGACCCTAATTTTTTGTTCTCCGGATACAGGAGGAAATTGTATTTCTATATCTCCTTTTCCTATTGATGTTTTTGTTGCCATTAATTTCTTACCAAACCATACTTCTGCTTTTCCGGTAACATTCTTCATAATTAATTTTCCGCCATTGATTTTATGCGTTGCATATGGGTTGAAATTAACTGCGTAAACAGCATAATTTCCATTGGTAAAAGTCTGTAACTGACCATCTCTTATTTGTTGCCACGATTTCAAATCAGAATCGGTTAAACCATTGCCAAGGTCGGGACGAGTAGTTGTAATTGGAGAAACTCTCCATCTGTTTATTGTAATGTATGGATTAGCCTTTGCAACTACAGGAACCTGATCTGTATCTCTTACATTGATTGTTATTGTTGCTGGTTTAAGATTACCCGATCTTGCTATAAGTGTAAGTAGCCCGGAGCTGTTTGCTTTGCTTTGCAGAATTACTTGTGCTAATCCATTGTAAAGACTTCGTTTGTTTCCTTTTTCCGGTTCATGACTGTTAGCATCACCATTGCCCAAACCAATAATCGTACCTGCACCGTCTACTTCAAATTCGATGGGTAAGTTTGCCGTTTGAACCGGACGTCCTTTTTCATCTGATGCGCTTACGGTTATAGGAATTGCATCCCAACCATCACCAGCTATATTATTTCTATCAGGTATTAATTGGAGTGCAACAGGTTCGGTGGTTGTTTCCACTGCAAAACGGGAAACTTCTTTCCCCCTTTTGAAACCTACCGCTTCTAATTTACCCGGCTTATATGGCACATTCCACATAACCATTTCATATTTATCAACAATTGATTCCTGGATCAATTTCTTATTCAAATACAATTTTACTTTTTCGGCATTACTCAATATCATCACTTTGATATTCTTTCCAATACTATCCACAGGCCAGTTCCAGTGGGGAACTAATTGCAGTATAGGTTTGTCTTCTATCCATTGTGCCTGGTGCAAATAAAAAGCAGTTTTAGGGAATCCACATAGATCCATAATGCCAAAGCTTGAACTGGCAGTTGGCCAATCAAGTGGTTGCGTTTCTCCCCGGTAATCGAATCCTGTCCAAATAAAACATCCCGCCAGGAAAGGTCTTTCTGCAATAGCCTTCCATGCAACACGATGAGTAGCACCCCAGGGTTGATTTTCTGTATCGTAAGATCCGATAAGATGTTTCTTCTTATCTGTTACATATTCTCCCCTTGTCATTACAGCAGAAGCATCTTCTGAACTGGTAATTGGCAGATTTGGATGCTCCTGATGAAAACGGTCGTAATCTTTTATTTGATAATTAAAGCCCATCACATCAACAGCATGAGAAACATTAAGACTGGTAAACAATCCATTACTCATTGCGGCAGTTACTGGCCTTGTAGTATCTAATTTTTTTACTTCCGCATTCATGCGGCGAACCATCTCGTAACCAATTTCTGAACCTTGCATGGGCTCTTCGTTAAACACACTCCATAGTATAATGCTTGGATGATTTCTGTCCCTCCTTACCATCCATTGCAACTGACGGATGTATTCAGGTGATGCATTAAAATTCCTGTTCTCATCCATCACTAAAATCCCCAGTCTGTCACAGGCATCTAAAAACTCTGCTGCAGGTGGATTGTGTGAACAGCGATAACCATTAACACCCATTTCCTTTAATTTCTTCAAACGAAAATCCCATAGAGAATTAGGTACAGCTACACCAACACCTGCATGATCCTGGTGATTGCAAACTCCTTTTATTTTTACATGCTTATCGTTTAAATAAAATCCCGAATCTGCCGTAAATCTGATAGTACGGAAACCACAATTGGTATAAAAGGTATCAATGGCTTTTCCACCGGATGAGACCACCGTTCTTACTTTATACAAGGTTGGTTCTTCAAGCGTCCATAAAGTTGGATTATTTACCTGTAAAGAATATTTACCAACAGCAATGTCCAGGGCAGGAATGGTTGTTTTTGTATTACCTTTTAAAATTAGTTTATCTGTTTTATCAAATAATGCAGATTCAATTTCTACATTGGCAATTGATTTACCGGAATTTTCTATTGTTGTTTCAACGGGAATTGTCCATGATCCATTACTGTTTCTTACAGGATGGGCATAAACCCCATCTGTAATAATATGAACCGGTGATGTCTTTACCAGCCAGGAATGCCTGTATATTCCTGCTCCTTCATACCACCAGCCCTCCTGCGGGTCAGCATCAACCTTTATGGCAATATTGTTGATATCGTTGCCATATTTTACCATGGCAGTAATGTCAATGTAAAATGAAGTGTAACCACAATAATTTCTATGTAAAATGGTACCATTTACCCAAACCGTGCAATGTGTTGCAATCCCATCAAACTGCAGTTCAAGATGTTTTCCTCTGTCTTTTGGATCAAGTTTAAAATTTCTGCGATACCATCCAATGCCACGTTTACGGTATCCCTGATTTAAATTTTCTGTTGAATCATAAGGATTTTCCACGGCCCAATCATGCGGAAGATTTAATAATCGCCAATCCGTATCATCAAAATCAGGAGCCGCTGCTCCCCATGCTTTGCCCGCTTTGGCATTGTTATAACTCATATCCTGTCCTTGAATAACCGGCATTGGAATATCCCCCTGATAAAAACGCCAGCCATTATCCAATGATAATTTTTCACGAACTTTTGTTTGAGCATTCATCCATGAAATTTGAAAAAAGCATACAAGCAGGATAATAATTTTTTTCATCTTGAAATTCATCGTTTTTAATTTATTTTGTTTCTTCTTCCCTTCTGAATATTTTTTTTGTTGCATCCAATGTTGGCCAACCATCTTCATCCATATACAAAGGTTTTATGTTCAGCAACGAAGCCCCTTTTTGAGAACGGGTATAGGCATGATAAACAATAAAGGTTGTATCATGCTCAGTAAAAAAACCATTATGGCCACGGCCAGGTTCACTGCTATCTCCTGCTAAAAAAAGACTGTATTTATTACTTACCCAGCTTTCACCTTCTTTATTCAGATAAGGACCTTTTATATTTTCGGATCGGCCCATAACAATCTGATAGGTACTGCTATCACCAGCACAACACCTGCCTCTTGAAGCAAAAATGTAATAATATTTCGGGCCTTTAATGATAAAGACGCCTTCGCCGAGAGAGGTAGTTAAAATAGTAATTTCAGGTGGATCTCTTTTTAACTTGCCGGTTTTGTAATCTAACTCAACTAATCGCAGACCGGCTTTATAAGAACCATAGGTCAGGTATTTTTTCCCATCCTTATCAATAAAAATATTGGGATCAATTACGTTTACTCCCTGGCCACCATTTTTAAAACTGATTATCTTTCCTTCATCCATCCATTTATATGCCAGGTCGTTTTTGTTTAAGGTTGTATTAGTAACCAGACCTATGCTGGAGTTAAAATTCATCCAGGCAGAAACGGAATAATACAAATAGTATTTACCATTGCTGAAATGAATGTCCGGAGCCCACAAACCAATTTTCTCCTTAATGTCCTCTTTCCACCAGTCAAACTTGATGCTATCCCGTCCAAATACACTACCTGCATTTACCCAATTAATTCTGTCTTTTGAAGTTTTAATACTCATGCCAGTGGAAAAAATGTAATAAGTGCTGTCTTGCTTTATCATCACCGGATCATGTACAAATAAATTTCCTTTTAATCCATTGTTTTCAATACTGCGATTCAAGCCAGAAGGTTGTGCCAGCATATTAGAACAAACTATAAAAAACAAACCCACTAACTGATAAATATTTTTCATACTGATAATATTTATGCTCCTAACCGATAAAATAAATTCAACTACCAATTCAACTTTAGCAATACAACACCTTGATGTGCTAACGGAAATATAATTCTTAGTTTACCGTCCCTCACTTCTGAATCCTTCATCACATTTACTTTCTCTAATTGTCCAGCCTTTTCCAATGTATTAATTTGCAATTGAGTTGGGTTTTGCGGCGATCCCATTTTCTTCCACACTTCATAAGAGTTGCTTTTTTCTGCATCAATAATGTAATGTGTAACCGTTACTGACTTTGCCGGCACTCCCTCAATTGTAACTGTAAGTGGTAATGCAGGTTTCATTACATCATCATCATGGTAATTCCATATCATTACCGTTGCCGATTTATTATCTTTTGCTGCCAAACCACCTACATCGTTAAAACTTTTTCTTACACTTGAGTCCACCATCGTTTGCAAATCATACATCTGGTTTCCTGTTACTTTTACTCTTTTTCCCTTCATCATACCGAACATTCTGAATACATTCAGCACAGGCTTGTCAACACCATTTGTTGCTAAATCCCTGAACCCATAAAACCATGGCTGGTCTTCAAATTCAAAAGCCCAGGTAACTGCTCCGAGAAAATTTACCTTGAATGAATCTGCCAATAAATATTTTCTGGCGAAGGATGCAGCGGTGTAACTGGAATACATGGTACCATTACGATAGCCATTCGAAGGATTTGTTTTCATTCCACATGCTGCGCAACCTTCCGGGTCGCTTTCTCCAATAACAATGGGCAATTTTTTTAATTGCGGATAGGATGCCACAAACTTAAAACCAGCATTAATATCCTGCAATTGTCTTCCCATATTCATCTGCACATGGCCGTCCACTACTTTGGGTGAACCCTTTGCATGAAACAAAATCATATCCACCGGCGACCCAATTTTTCCGGTTACATAATTAGTATCCTGAAAACAATGTTTTACAAAAGCATGTAACCAGTCTTGTGCACTTTTACCTGCAGTTCCTGCAATATTTATTCCTCCAATCTTAGCGGTGGGTAAAGCTCTCTTTACAGCATCGGCCGTGTAATCATACAATTTAAAAAAATCTTGCTGTGTTCCCTTCCAATAACCGTTCGGTTCATTCCACAATTCCCACCACCAACTTTCTACTTCTTTTTTACCATAACGGCCCACACTATGCCGCACCCATTGATACACCAGTTCCGCCCATTTGTTATAATCCTTTGGCGGATAAGCCCAGCCGGTAATTATTTTAAAGTAGGGGTCTCCGGGTTTCCAATCATGTTTATACGGTGTTGGATTCGTAGATAATGCTTCCGGCATAAAACCAATTTGTGCGAGGGGTTTCATTCCTCTTTGTACATAGGTATCAAAAATGCTGTCAATAATTGTCCAGCTATAAATGGGATTTCCTTTTGCATCTTCTGTATAGGCGTTGGTGCTGCCCCATTTTAATGCAGCCACACCATCACCCGTTACAAGTAAACTATGTGCTCTTACATACACCGGCACCGGACTTAATGCAGCAATCTCAGTCAGCAACTTCTTACCATCTTTCATGTAAGTATAGTTCGGTTCATCATAACCAAACCATGCCCATACAGGAGTCATGTCGCCGATCTCTTTTTTCAAATCAACATTAATTGTTGCCTGTTGTGCTGTTGTGCAATAAGAAAAAAAGAAGACTGCTATGAAGAAAGTAAATATTTTCATTAACGTTTATTAAAAAGATGTGTTTGAATTTTTAAGTAATTTTTTATCTTTAAATCTTTCACTTGCCTGTATGCTAAAGCCTTCGACATTATTTAATACGATACTTTTTGTTCCCGGAACAGCTTGTGCTTTTATCCTGAACAAGTCTGCATCTTTAACATCATCCATTATTATTGCAGGACGGACTTCTTTTCCCAGGTAACCTACTTCCACATTATTCATTTTTATTCCTTTTACATGTCGGATAAAAAAACCATACGCAGGCATGATGCCCATCTTGGCTGGTTCAGGATAACCTTTTTCATTTTCAGGAACTAAAGTGGGGATTTTTGTAAAAGAAGAATCCATTGAGCGATACCAGATACGGATATTATTTAATGCAACATCTTCTATCATATTGCCAGGAATGCCACTGATGATAGATGCAAAATGTGCATCAGCATTATAAACCGTAACATTGCTAATCATAATACGTCGCAAAGCACCTTTGGTCAAACTATCGGGGCTTCTCATTCTTGCACCAAGCCGTAAGAACAGCGGTGCATTCACAATATCCCTCATTGTAATATTCGTAATGGTAACATCTTCCAGCAAGCCACCATCCACTGTTTCTAATGCAAGGCCACGGCAGTACTCAAATACACAATTAGAAATGGCAATATTTTTAAAACCCCCATTTGATTCAGTACCAAATTTTATTCTTCCTGTTGGGCCCTCTCTATCGGGCACCCGTTTCCATTCGTTACGTTGATAAGTGCCATTGTAAAATGTTCCTAAATCATAACCACTCACCTGGCAATTCGTAATCGTTACATTTTGTGTTGACTTTACATACCCTAAACCAAAAGAACTTTTCAAACATATAGCATCATCATATGGAGTATTAATAGTACAATTAGAAATGCGGACATTGCTGCAACAATCAATATCCATACCATCCCGATTGGTATCCATTTTAAGATTATCGATGGTAAAATTGTCAACCCCTGTTGCCAGAATTCCAAAGTGGCCGCCATTAAGAATTGTAAAGTCACGCATTATTACATTGCGGCAAAGTTTTAATGCAATGGCTTTATTACCCCAAGGTCTTCTTTCAGATGCGTTCCGGCGCAAGCCTTTTCCATTAATAACACCCGGCCCTATGATGGAAATATCTTCCAGATTTTCTCCCCATATTAAACTATTTTGCCAGTGACTATGGCCATAATCCTGGTATTTGTCAAATGTATTCGGTTCTGCGTCATCATATTTTCCATTAGCTGAAGAGTCCGCAGCTAATAAAACACTGCCTGCATCCAGAAAAATTGAGATGTGATTTTTTAATCTTATAGAAAAACTTAAATAAGTACCTGCAGGAAAATAAACAGTACCGCCACCAGCTTTTGCTGCGGCATCAATTGCATCATTAATTGCTTTTGTATCCAGTGTTGTTCCATCTCCTTTTGCACCAAAATCTTTAATGTTGTAATAAATAGGATTTGCCCTAATTCCCATTGATATGAAAAGTAGAATAATAAAGAAGTGATATTTAGGATTTTTATATGGCATTTATTTATTTATTTGTCGCAGACTATTGAACTACTATCATCTTTCCTTGCAAGTTTACCCTGTGGAAACTTAGGGCACTCCTGTTCTTTCTGTTCATTGTCCACAATACCCACCCCGGTTTCTAAAACTACAAAGTCTATCAAATTCACCTCTCCAAGGAGGGGAAGTTTGCTAAAGAAATACTTTCCTACTCACTTCTCACCATTCACTTTTCTCATCTCTAATTCCCATCCGGTTTACTCGCCGTTATAAAAGAACTTGGTGGCCAGTAAAATCTTTCAAATTCCATGGGCTTCTCCGGATGAAACAACGGGACAGCTTTCCGGATAAATTTTCGCAATGGAAGATTTTGCTTTCGAATACTGCTTACAATACAAGAGGCCAGCTCATAAGCACCATACGAACTAAAATGTGTATTATCTTTCAACGCTTCTTTTTGATTGGGGAATGTATTAGCCGGATAATGAACAAATGCTTTTATTGATTCAGCTTCACCCCAAGCTTCATATAATGTTTTGCTCATTGCATTCAAATCAATCAATGAACATTTTTCTTCTTTAGCTGTTTGCCTTACAGCTTCGGGGTATTCTAATAAGGTGTTATTTATATGTCCGGTACTATCAAAACTCCTGCGGTGCATAGAAGTTACCAAAACAGGGATGCCACCTATCTTCCGCACCTCACTAATAAAAAACTGCAAACTTTTCTTATATGAAGTAAATGGGCCAATGCCCTCTCCCTTTTGTTTCTGGTCGTTATGTCCAAACTCTACAAACAAATAATCACCGGCTTTCATCAGGCTCAATACTTTTTCTAATCGCTTTGCACTAACAAATGAATTGAGTGCTTCCCCAGACTCTGCATAATTAGCCACCACTGCTTTTTTCGGAATTAAAAAGGCCGGTATCATTTGTCCCCACGAAGCCCAGGGTTCTTTGTCCTGGTCAACTACAGTTGAATTACCTGCCAGAAAAATAGTTGTTGCTTTATTATTCGGTTTTATTTCTACTGCACATACTTTGGGTAATGAATCATTGAACTCGATGGTCAATAAATTATCCCAATGCAGGTAGCGGACTTCTCTTTCTTTTAATCTTACTTTACTGATAACTGTTCCTTCTGCATTTCTTATCAGGCTGTCTTTTACATGTACTGTAAAAGTTTGTGTTGAAATTTTTCCTTTTTTGGTTCTGATATTTTCCAGCATCAATCGTCTGCATTCTGTTCTTACAGTGGTAGCCGATGTTCCTTTTGTATCGCCCAAGGTCAGCTTTACATCATAATTTCCTTCCGGAAGTTTTACGGAGAAATAAAAAGGTTTATTACTGGTAATATAATCACCGGTCAGTGCATTGCCACCACGGTCAACAGCTGTTACTATTGAACCCTGATCAAACCCATAACCAGTTTGATAAGTAAATTTTGAAGATGGTGTTACTGCTGTATAACCATTTGCGGCTTTATCAGTACCAAAGTCAAACTTGAAAGTGGTTTGTTGGGCATGCAGGTTGGAAACAATAAGCA
>JBARSW010000034.1:0-5720 GCA_049644925.1 Chitinophagaceae bacterium
TCATCATCAGTTGGTTTTGTATATAAACTCCATCAGAAGTAGTATAACCAACTTTTTTTCCTGCTGTCTTGGCAATATGTGCGGTAAGCCGGGTAGTAGTGGTTTTGCCATTTGTTCCGGTAATGGCAATGATAGGAATACGGCCTGCACTGCCTTTTGGGAATAGCATATCAACTACCGGCTCAGCTACATTCCTCGGTAAACCTTCTGCCGGGTCAATATGCATTCGGAAACCGGGAGCTGCATTTACTTCAAGAATGGCCCCTCCATTTTCAGCAACCGGAGAATGTAAATCTGACACCATCACATCAATGCCACATATATCGAGGCCAATAATTTTGGCAATCCTTTCAAACATGAAAATATTAGCAGGATGTACTTCGTCAGTTACATCTGTAGATGTTCCCCCGGTAGATAAGTTGGCTGTTGGTTTAAGGAGAATCCTCTCATCTTTTTTGGGTATTGTTTCTAATGTATAACCTGCATCATCCAGCATCTTTTGTGTAAACTGGTCAATTGTAATTTGTGTCAATACTTTTTCATGTCCATAACCCCGGCGAGGGTCCTTGTTCACTACATCAACCAGCCATTGTATATTATGTTGTCCATCGCCTACCACAGAAGCTGGTGTTCTTAATGCGGCACAAATAAATTTATAATTAATAACAAGACAACGAAAATCAAAACCGGTAATGAAACGTTCAACAATTACACTGCGGCTAAATGCTTTTGCAGCATCAAATGCTTTAATGGCTTGCTCACGGTTAGTAATGTTGGTGGTATTGCCTTTTCCATGGTTTCCATCAATTGGTTTTATAACCAGAGGATAACCAAATTTTTCAATGGCTGAGTCAAGTCCTTCTTCTGTTCTGATTACTGTACCATTGGGTACTGGTATCTCTGCTGCTTCTAATAAAAGTTTTGTTTCCTCTTTATCACAAGCAATATCAACCGCAATGTTTGATGTAGTAGACGCAATGGTGGCCCTTATTCTTTTTTGATTTACCCCATATCCCAATTGAACCAAACTATGTTTGTTTAATCGGATAAAGGGGATTCCTCTTTTTGCAGCTTCATCTACTATACAGCCTGTTGAAGGGCCCAGTCTTGTATCTTCCCGGATCTCTCGCATTTTCTGAATGTCTTCAGTTAGGTCATAATCCTTATCTTCTATCAAAGCCTCTGCAATCCGGACAGCGGCATGGGCAGCATATACACCTGCATCTTCTTCCATATAACTGAACACCACATAATAAACTCCTTCTTTTTCACCTTCCGGTGTTCTTGTTCTGCCAAAGCCGGTATCCATTCCTGCCAGGGTTTGAATTTCTAAGGCGATATGTTCTACTACATGGCCCATCCAGGTACCTTCATCCACCCGTTGAAAAAAACCTCCTGGTTCTCCCACACTACAGCGATGTTCATATAATGAAGGCAATAGTTTTTCCAGCCTTTCCCTGAAACCGGGAATGGTATTGGTTGGCATATTCTCTTTCTCTCCGAGGTCCAGTTTCATTTGAATGAGTTTGGTCCGGCGGACACTCCAGTAGTTAGGGCCTTTCAGCACTTTAATTTCCAGTATTTTCATATTCACTTTTGTTAGGATTGGAAGATAGTTTTTTTTAGTTATGTAACCAACTGTAGTAATACAAACAGGTTCCTACGGACTGTCTTCTTCGTTGCAGGTTACCTTGAGTTTTTTGAAGGTATACTTGAACAGCAAATCGATCTTCAGCGAGTCATTACCCCGCTATTTCTCTATATGTTTTTGGCTGACATCCCGTTATAAATGAATCAAGTTGGGGTGAGGTTTTTATTTCATTACTTTTATAAAAACACATTTCTATGTTAGCAAACAACCGCCGCCGCTTTTTACAAAAAGCAGGGATATTTTCTGCCACAGCATTTTTGGGATCATTTACGCAACCGCTGTGGAGTCGGAATTTGGAAACTGCTTTGCGTAATGCTGAAGGAATTTCTCCAGAAAACCTTGCTACAGAAGAAGATTTCTGGTACTACATACAGCAATCATTTACGGTATCACCTTCGATGATCAATCTGAATAACGGTGGTGTTTCTCCGGCGCCCAAAACTGTGCAGGATGCAATGAAAAGGTATTACGATCTCTGTAATGAAGCACCTAGTTATTATATGTGGCGGATATTAGATCAGGGAAGGGAGCCGCTACGAAAAAATCTGGCTAAGCTGGCCGGATGTGATGCTGAAGAAATTGCTATCAATAGAAATTCATCCGAAGGATTGGAGACTATCATTTTTGGTTTACAATTGAAAACTGGTGATGAAATAGTTGCTGCCAAACAGGATTATCCCAATATGATAAATGCATACAAGCAAAGAGAACAAAGAGACGGAATTAAAATGGTATGGATAAATCTTGAATTGCCCAGCGAAGATGAAAATTATTTAGTTCGGCAATATGTAAATGCATTTACTGCTAAGACCAAAGTGGTACATATCACTCATGTCATCAATTGGAACGGGCAGATAATACCTGTAAGAAAGATTGCACAGGAAGCTCATAAAAGGGGTATAGAAGTAGTGGTTGACGGGGCACATAGTTTTGCCCATTTCGACTTTAAAATTCCAGACCTCGATGCTGATTATTTTGCGGCAAGTTTACATAAGTGGTTGTATGCACCTATTGGTACGGGTTTGTTATATGTAAAGAAAGAAAAGATTAAAAATATCTATCCCATGTTTGCTGTAGATAATCCGCTTAAAGAGGACATCCGGAAATTTGAAGCGTTGGGAACAAGACCTTTTTATATTGAACAAGCTATTGGAAAAGCCATTGAGTTTCATGATATGATTGGCAGCGAAAGAAAAGAAAAGCGACTGCATTATCTCAAGAATTACTGGATGGAGAAAGTTAAGGACATTCCGAAAATAAAACTGAATACATCCCTGCATCCTAAATGGGGATGCGCAATTGGTAATGTTGGGATTGAAGGAAAGAAACCCAATGAACTGGATTCATTTTTATTGGATAAATATAAAATACATACCGTAGCAATTACCTGGGAAAATATTGTGGGAGTAAGGGTGACGCCGAATGTATATACAACAACAAAGAATTTAGATCTGTTGGTGGAAGGAATTAAGGCATTTGCCAAAAACTGATCTAAACTTGCCTGTCCGGTAGGCAGTTTCCTTTTCGCTATTTGTTAATAATTTCCACAACTTGTCCTGCTATAGGCGTGGATATTCACTTTCTATGACTTTCAAATTGCTTCACTTCTCATTTTCTGTTACATTTGTCCTTAATCAAACCCCGATGAATGAATTATCCTAAGGGAAAACTGATAGCCATAGGTGGCGCAGAACATAAAGGCACTGAGTTGGAAGCGGATGGCTTTCAACACAAAAACCTCAACTTTATTGAACTGGGTATTCTTCGCCGGGTGGTGGAAGAAGCCGGGGGTACTTCTTCAAATATTGAAGTAATTACCACAGCCTCAATGATTCCTTATGAAGTTGGCGAGAATTACCTGGATGCTTTTGGAAAAATTGGTTGTACAAATATTGGGTTGCTGCATATCCGCACTAGGCAGGATGCAATGAACAGGGAATATATTGATCGCATTCTAAACTGCGATGCGGTTATGTTTAGTGGCGGAAATCAATTGCGTCTAAGTGCTACAGATGGTGGCACCGAATTTCTCACTATTCTGAAAAAAAGATACCAGGAAGAAGAAAATTTTCTGATAGCCGGTACCTCTGCCGGGGCAATGGCCATGAGCAATACAATGATCTATGAAGGCAATGCCGCAAGAGCACATTTGAAAGGAGAAGTTAAGATTACAACAGGTCTTGGATTTGTAAATAATATTATTATTGACTCGCATTTTGAAAAAAGAGGCCGGTTTGGGAGATTAGCTCAGTCAGTAGCAGCAAATCCTGGCTGTATAGGGGTGGGGCTTGGAGAAGATACAGGTATGTTGATAACGGAAG
The DNA here is from genome assembly GCA_049644925.1 of Chitinophagaceae bacterium. Lineage (GTDB taxonomy): Bacteria > Bacteroidota > Bacteroidia > Chitinophagales > Chitinophagaceae > JJ008. Next base: position 3,973 of record JBARSW010000034.1, read on the forward strand.
GTAATAAAATGGAAGCCATTGGTAGCGGCCTGGTAATAATTATTGATGGCCATGAAATCCTTCATACTAACATTGCTGATATTCCGGATGGTAATCCTATTAGTATTGAAAACCTGAAAGTACATTTCTGCGAAAAAGGGAATGGCTTTTTGATTGAGGAACGAAGATTTCTACCGGAGGCAAGTATTGGCGCTGTAATTAAGAAACAAGTAGATGTGGAGTAACAGTTTGAAGATTTCCTGGTGGAAGTTTATTTCCAACGCAACTCTTTTATAGCTATAAAGCATCTGTTTTTTAAGAATTAATATTTTACTATGAAGAAGCTTTTATTCATCTTCTCTATCCTTTTATTTTCCATTTCTTTTATACCACAAAAGAAAAGCAAAGTTATTTTTTTTGGTGATTCTATTACTGAGTTGGGTGTTAAACCAGGTGGTTATGTAATTAAAGTTGACAGCATGTGTAAATTGGATGGTAAAGATGAGCAGTATGATTTTATTGGGTCTGGTATCAGTGGTAATAAAGTTTATGATTTGTATTTGAGACTAGAAGATGATGTGCTGAGCAAGAATCCTGATATAGTAATAATATACGTTGGCGTAAATGATGTATGGCACAAAACCTTACTGGGCACTGGTACTGATGCAGATAAATTTGAAAAATTCTATTTAGCTATACTGAAGAAGCTAAAAGACAAAAACATTAAGGCTATACTCTGTACACCAGCAGTAGTAGGAGAAAAGACTGATATGAGTAATCCGTTGGATGGCGATCTGAACCGATACAGCAACATAATACGGGACATTGCCCAAAAAAATAATTTGCCTTTGATCGACCTGCGACAAAAATTTTTGGATTACAACAAAGCAAATAATCCTAAAAATGAAGAAAAAAATTGCCTCACCTATGATAAGGTACACCTTAATGCCAAAGGCAACCAGTTTGTGGCTGTTGAAATGTGGAAGGCGATAAAATCACTGAATTAATTGCCTCAAAAGGGAAGAGAGCTCCTCATGCTTGTCTAAGGTCATTACATGTGTTCCATTTTTGAGAGTATAATCTGCTTTTACATAACGATACGGTAGTACTTTATCTTCCGTTCCATGAATGTGAATGAGGTTTCCTGGAACTGTTTTATTTCCCCAATGCATAATGGCACCGATGGCCCATTTTACAAAATTCATGTCTGTATCTTTAATAACTTGTTTAAGCAATAATTTTTCTTTGATTGTTTTTCCACCCAGTAACCATGTTGACTGTAACATAATTTTTTTTGAAACAGATTGGGGACTCCATTTGTAAACTGGAAAATACTTACCAATCTTTAAATAAAAGGGAAATTCTGATGAGGTTTTATTACTGGAAATTATTATGGCTTTGATAGTTTTATCAGCCTTAGCCATTTCAGTTACAAGCATGCCTCCCAGAGAGATGCCAACAACAGTGGGTGATAGTTCAGTCATCTGTTCTCTTAGTCTCAGTGCATAACTACTAAGCGATTCGTTTTTCAGTGGTTTTATCCACTCGATAAAAACTGGTTCACAAAAAGATAGATCTAATAAAGAAAAAATTCTTTTATCGGCACCAATTCCGCTTATAAAATATACCTTCTTCAAGTGAAGAAATTAAATAGCTTTTACCAGATAATAGTTCTTTTTGCCCTTTTGTAAAAGTAAATAATTATTATGCAGAAGTAAAGACGAGTCAACTCTGAAATCAACACTTTCAACTTTTTTCCGGTTGATACT
>JBARSW010000035.1:0-5129 GCA_049644925.1 Chitinophagaceae bacterium
ATAACATTCAGTTTCAATGGATTCAGGTTCTGTTCCCAGGAATATCCATGAATAATATTGCCAAATAAATACACTGAAAGAGTTGCAGCTATCAATGCTACTACATTTCCAGCAAGAAAAAAGAAAACCAGGAACCTGATTTTTGTTTTTGGAGTAAAAAAAAATTTTCTAAACAAGGGTTTAATAAACCGGTTTCCTTCCCAAATAATAAATGTAACTGTAAGGATTGTGAGCATTGCATAATACCATTCAATATCAATATTAAAATAGTAATAAACATTGCAAAGGGCTGTGTTCATGAATGTGTACACCGCCAGCAAAAGAATAAAAATGTATCGGTAACGATGGCTAAACATAACCGTTTTTAATTAAATCTGCCCTGTTCCTAATTATAAGGAACAGAGCAGACCAGGTTTTTCAGAGTGGGTACCTTAATTATTTATGAAATATCAGGGCAACAAAACTCTGTCAATAAGATGTACAACACCGTTCCGGCACACAATGTTCGTTCCGGTGATGTTAGATTTATTAGTGCTGTTTCCATTACCAAGGATTGTGGGGCCACCGCCGGTTCCGTTGGTAAGATTAATGGTAGCATTTCCTCCTGCCAACATTGGTAATGAACCATTTGCAAGATCAGATGAGAAGGCCCTACCCGCCACAACATGGTAACGTAGTACTGCCAATAATGTTCCTATTGGAATCTGGTTTATATCTGTAAGGGATAAAGCACCAAGAAGTTGTGTAAATGCGGCATTAGTAGGCGCAAAAACTGTTAATTTGGCGGTACTTAGTGTACCTGCTAATGTTGGATCTCCACCCGGGGCAGTAGTGGCCCGGGTTACCGCTTTTACTAAAGAGTCTAATTTGCTTGCAACGGCAGTTTCCACAATATTTCCTGCTGGAGGATTCAACATACGACCAATTACATGAATTACTCCATTATCGGCACCTACATCCGCACTATTTACTTTTATACCATTAATATAAACTCCACTGGCATTTTTAGTTACAAAAACAGAGTCACCACTGGCAGTTGTTACTTTAGCATTGGGGCCAGCTGGTACATCAGCAGCCATTATTTTAGCTCCTATAGTATGATAAAGTAAAATGTTGGATACCTGTGCAGGAGTAAGACTATTTAGAACCGCTGATGTGATCCCTGTTGCCGTAAAAGCTGCATTGTCCGGGGCAAAAACAGTATAAGGACCTGTTCCGCTTAAAGTTCCCTGAAGATTTGCTTTTAGTACTGCTGATTCCAGGGTGCCGAAATTGTCATTATTAACTACCACATCAGTAATGGTATTAGTAACAATGGGATCATTGTCCTTATCACATCCAGTAATAAAGACAGGTACACTCAATGCTATTGCAAAGGTTGATTGACGAAGAAATTTTTTGAGTTCCATAATTAAAATATTTTGTTTAATCATATAAACACAATACGAGACAATATGGTAATCATTTTGGAGTGAAGTGTATTTATTAAAGTGTGAATTGCTCTTATGACATCGTAAAATTGTTTAAGGCTATTGGTGTATAAATAAAAAATCCGGAGTGATGGCCCCGGATTTAGTTTTAATTTTCTTTGCCTTATTCCACACTCCAGCTCATATCCCCACCCTTTTCATCTTTTAAATTTATACCCAACTGGGCCAGCTGGTTTCTTATTTTATCAGATGTAGCAAAATCTTTTTTACCTTTTGCTTCTTTGCGGATATCAATCAGTAGTTGCATTACTCCCTGCAGTTTACTGTTATCTGCTTCACTTACACTTTTCAAACCCAGGATATCCTCCACCCATATTTTGAAACTGCTTTGTAACAATTCAAAAGTTTGTTTTGAAACAGCTGAAACAGGAATCACTTTATCCTTCATAGAATTGATAACCGGTACTATCTCAAACATATTGGCTAATACTTTTGCTGTGCTGAAATCATCGTTCATAAATTCATCGAACTCTGCTATGAGTTTTAAGCATTTAGCATCGAGCTCTTCATCCAGCGAACTCTCTCGCAACTCATGCACAGCATCCTGCGGATAGCTCATAGCTTGTAGCTTCTCATGTGCCTCCCACAATCTTTTCAATCCTTTTTCTGATGCCTGTAATGCTTCGTTACCAAAATCCAGTGTACTTCTGTAATGTGTTTGCAGAATGAAAAAGCGAACAGTCATCGGATGATATGCTTTCTCCAATACCGGATGATCTCCTGTGAAAAGTTCTGTCAGCTTAACCACATTATTATAGCTCTTCCCCATCTTTCGGCCATTGATGGTGATCATATTATTATGAACCCAGTAACGAACAGGTGCGGTATGGTTGCAGATAGTGCTTTGTGCAATCTCACTTTCATGATGCGGGAATAATAAATCCATTCCGCCACCGTGTATATCGAATTGCGCCCCCAGATATTTTGTGGCCATAGCCGAACATTCAATATGCCATCCCGGGTAACCAACACCCCAGGGACTTTGCCACCGCATAATATGTTCGGGGGCCGCCTTTTTCCATAAAGCAAAATCTGCCATATCTCTTTTTTCTTCTTGCCCTTCCAGTTCTCTTGTTGTTTCTCCGCGGGAACCTGAGGTCAGCAAATCATCAAGCACCCTTCCGCTCAGTTTACCATAATCATATGATTCTGCATATTTCTTTACATCAAAATATACAGAACCGTTTGACTCGTATGCAAAACCTGCATCAATAATCTGTTTGATCATTTCAATCTGCTCCACAATATGCCCGGTGGCCGTTGGTTCTATGGAAGGAGCAATGGTATTAAATTGCTCCATTGCCCAATGAAACAGGTTGGTGTATTTCTGCACCAGTTCCATTGGTTCCAGTTTTTCCAAAACGGCTTTAGTGGCAATTTTATCAACGGCCTCCCTTCCTTCTTCTTCAAAATGTCCTGCATCGGTTATGTTTCGAACATAACGAACCTTATTACCCAAATAGGTCAGGTATCGGTAGATCACATCAAATGTAATGTAGGGTCTTGCATGCCCAAGGTGACTTTCGCCGCTTACGGTAGGTCCGCACACATACATACCCACATGCCCGGGAGTGATGGAAACAAAATCTTCTTTCTGCCTGGTAAGAGAATTATAAATTTTTAACTGACTCATGATTTTTTATTATTTGCCAACTTCAGTACCCTGATGAATCGTTCCTTGTTAGATTAAATGAATTTTTTTAAGGGATTCGCTCAACAACAGGTAACTCCGATGAAGCAAAGATGATGAAAATATAGTTATGATGAATAGCCGAAACAGCCTGGCCGGGCAATTGATTATTTATCCCGCAAGGGACAACAAAGATGATATGGAAGAGTGATCTGCATTGATTGAAGATAATAAAAAGAAAATACATTTTCAATTTTTGACAAGGCTATTTTTTTTAGCTATTAATCGCTGAGAACATGAGTTCCCGCTAAGAAACTCAGCGGAAACCTTGCGGCTTCTTGTTCTCTGCGCTGAAATTTATTTCGACAATTTAAATTTTCCTTACAAATTAAAATTAATAGACACTGCAATCATTAACCAATTAGTCTCTGCAAATGGCCATTAATTTTATTTTGCAATGGGATTCGGATTCTTCAATTCCACATCTGCAAGCAACAGATAGTGATCAGAAAGATTTTTTACCCTCCGGTTAAACTGGTTTATCCTGAAATTCTTATCCGTAAAAATATAATCTATCCGGAGAGTAGGAGAAAGACTCGAAAATGTTCTGCCTATACCAAACCCTTTTTTTAAAAATGCATCCTGTAGTTTTCCCCTTACGGTAAAATAGGCATATGAATTGGGTATATCGTTAAGGTCGGCACATAGAAGAAAGGGATGCGGACAATTCTCCATTACATCATGTACCATTTCTGCCTGAATACTACGATTAGAAAAGCCCTTTTTAATTTTAGATAATATATTTCGTGAATTAGACACCAGGCTGTCCTCTACGGTTTTTATTTTATCAATCCTTTCATAATCTTTTTTGCCAAACTGCAGCGATTGAAGATGGGTAGTGTAAACCCTGATTGTATCATTCTTCACTTTAATATCTGCATGAATGAGTACTTCTGGTAAAGAAGGTCGTGGATACCTGATCATTCCGCTATCTAAAATCGGGAAGCGGGAAAAAATGATGGAACTATAATAATGCCTGTCGCCGTCTGCATCAAAATTAAAATAGTAATAAGGATAACCCAATTGCTGTATGGGTAAAATATTATTATAATAAACAGAATCGGTGGAAGTGTGAAATTCCTGCAGACATAAAATATCTGCATCCTGCTGTTTTAAAAATTCTAACATTTTGAGCCTTACCTGGCTGCCTTTGTTTGTGTTTCTTTTTAACTCAATAAACCTGGCAACATTCCAGGTAAGAACCCTGATATTACCCGGTTCTTTTTTATTGATAAATGCCCGGGTGGGATGAAATGCAAAAAATACACTGATACTCTTTATACCTATAATCAGTGCAATACCGGATATCATTGCCAATTTTGGTTTCAATAATATCAGCCACCATACAAGGAACAGCAAAACTATAATCAACAAAAAAGGAAAACCATACCCGAGAAAAGCAATAAACCACCATTGATGCGGATCGAGGTAAGGCACCAGGCAGGACAAAAGAAAAATGAACACCACTACCACATTGATGTAGGTGAAAATCCTTTTGGTAAATAGCCTGACCTTGTTCGCCATATTACACGAATTTCACGAAATAAAATGAAATAAAGCCAGTCGCTGCCTTATATAACTATTTACAAGTACTCTTCCCCGGCTCTTTTAAGTAAGTCCTTTTCTTCATCATTCAGCGAATGATAACCTTTCTGATTTATTTTATCCAGAATATCATCAATCCGCTGCTGTGTAAGACCTGGCGGTTGATGAAGTGGCATGTTATCAGGTTTATTAAATAATCGACTATTGAAATTATTTTCCATTCCGGGCTTGTGGGGATTAAAAAGATTATTCACCCAATGAAAGAATTTACTCATCCATTTGCTCCCGTCATTTCCCTTCCGTAAAAACAAAATAAACAATATACCGGTAAAAGCTCCTGCCAGGTGAGTAATAATAGAAACAGTATCGCTGATGGAAATAGTAAGCAGGTCAGAAACAAAATA
>JBARSW010000036.1:0-8158 GCA_049644925.1 Chitinophagaceae bacterium
TCTTTATTCTGATCAACATAGGCAGATACCCAACCAACCTGTCCGTTTTTTACAAGGTAAAATGCCTTTGTTTCAAATGCAGAGGAAAACTGCCGCATAATCTTCAGTAATAACCCGGTTCCGGCCATAAGGGCTCGTTGATCAAAAACATTATGTACTCTTTTTGCTTCATTAACTGCAATTTCTCTTTCCTCATTCCGGTTGATATTAACAGCGAGGAAATTTGGGGTGAATGCATTAAAATTCTTGTAAAGCTTATCATTGAATTTTACAACTTCATCATAACTGACTGAAACGATTGGATTATCAGTAAGTTCAGGATGCGTTAAAGTAGCCACAGCCCAGGCAATTCCACCACTTATTGCAATATTATCGCTAAGCGGATAGGCACCACTGGCATTTACAGCATAAGTAATTTCCGAATTTTCTATACTGATCAATACACGGTATAGTTGTTTGTTATAATTGGCAAGGCTTTTATCTTCTTCGCATCTTTTTTCAGTTTCATTAGCAGTACTTTTAGTTCCCCAGTCTACCTGGAATAGTTTGAAGTCTTTTGTGTTTCCATTGGGGAAAAAACCTCCTTTGGTATTCCCGCTTCCGATGTCAAAAAGGAACGTAGTATATCTCCTGTTTTCAGGTACAATTCCAAGATGTGAAAGCATAGCTTCTTTCATTACATCCACCACTTCTACTAATCTTTTTGGTTCATTTATTCTGTTTCGGAAAGAATCAATCAGGTTATTTATCCAATTGAGTTTGTTGTCTTTTTCAGCCTGCATCTTAACACCGCTGCTAATTACCGTAAATATATTTTTTGGAAGGATATGATAATTTTTTGAAGCTGTTGCATATAGCCCGCAAAAAGCATTAAGTGTTGCAGAAAAAGTTGGTTCAGAAAAACTAATAAAGTCTGTATTTACAGAAGTGTCTTTAATAATATTGAAGACACCTGTACTTTTAGCATTTTTTCCCATTTCAATAACACTCATTTTTACACCTTTTGAACCAACTTCTATACCGGTATAAAAAGTTGAATTGGCGATCCTTGGCTTCAGGTTGTTTTGAGCAGGTAATGAATAGCTCAATAATTGGAAAAAAATCAAAAGAAAATAAAATCCCTTCACATGAATTTTAAACATGGGTTAATTGTTTTGTTTGTAAAAATACTGTTATACATGCCAGTATTTACTCTTATTAATAGTGGCCGATAAATATGTGCAAAAGATGTGGCTAACATAAAAAACCGCCTGACCCAAAGGTGAGGCGGCTCTGATTGATAAGTGCTAACTTCAATTAACTAAATAAACCACCTTTTTTAAGGCTTCTGATGCCTTCACCAATTTTGAAGCCATTATGATAAATCTCAACTTTATAATCACCAGTTGAAAAATCACTGTTTATAATTGGAAATTGAACTGATTTTCGGGTTCCTTGTTCATAATTCACCGGAATTTTTGCGGTAAAAGATTTTTCACCATCTGTACGGGTGTTTAATATATTACCTGTTTCAGAAATTACTTTACCGTCTGGTGCAGTTACAACTAAATACATATCAGCCGGCCCTGATTTGGCTATACGGTTTTCAACATCAAATGAAACAACAAGTTTGTCAACTCTTTTGGCTTTAGTAGTATTCTTTTCTTTACCGCTTTTCCTTTCATCAACAGGCACTACTTGTATATTTGAAGCACTGAATGTTGAAGCTACATCAACGGTTTTTTCCAAACCTTCTTTTTCAGTTTTTGTTGTAGCCAGATTTGTTTCCAGGTCAGTTTTCTCTAGTTTCAAAGTTGTGTTTGTAACGGTAAGTTCCTGGTTTTCGCCAGTCAAACGGGTCACATCAGCTTCAAGATTTGTAATCCTGTCGTTTAATTCAGCAATCATTGTTTTGGCCTTTGTTAACTGGGCCTGTGTTGCATTCTTATTATTTAGAATTTTGCGGATTTCTGCTTTTTTTGCTTCAATATCTTTTTGATACTGTGCTTTAAGCTCTGCATTTTCACCGCTTAATGAATTATTAGACCCGGTTACAGAATCAAGCCTGGCCAACGCATTATCAAAATCCTGTTGTATGGTAGATTTTGAAGTTTCAAGAGTTGTAATCTGTGTTTGTTGATCTGTTATTTTTTCCCCAGACTTACTTTTGTCATACAAAAGGTAACCCCAGGTACCCAATAAACCGGCTGCCAGAAATCCGATAAGTATATTTTTAATGTTTTTGTTTTTTGAAGTTGGGGTTGGTGTTTCAACTGGCTTTGTTGCTGATGGATAATTCGTGTCTGTCATAAAAAGGATTTTATATGTTAATTATTAAAAAGAAATGTATGCTTCATTATTTTTATGCAAGTTTAATTGCATTTTTACACATAACTGTCATAACGTGTTAAAGTTATTTTGTTTTGTAAATCTATGCAACCATTCAACAGTTTCTAAAACCGTGCCAGAAAGTGGTAACAATTCAAAACTAGACCCATTTTTATCGAATCTAAATACTTAAAGCCTTTATCTTAGCAAATTATGAGTGTGGAAAAAATCATTTCAGATTGGAAAAAAGGGGTTTTTAAACCAATCTACTGGCTGGAAGGGGAAGAGGAATATTTCATCGATAAGGCAATTGAATATGCCGAAACAAAAATATTAAGTGAAAGTGAAGCATCATTTAATCTTTCTGTTTTTTATGGTAAAGATGCGAACTGGCCGGATATCATTAATGCCTGCCGCCGTTACCCAATGTTTGCTGAGAGACAGGTAGTATTGTTGAAAGAGGCGCAACAGATGCGGGATGTGGAAAAACTTGAAACCTATATCGAGAATCCACTATTATCAACTGTTTTTGTAATTTCTTACAAGGATAAAAAATTGGATGCCCGGAAGAAATTTGCCCGATTGGTAAAAGAAAAGGGAATTCTCCTTACAACCAAAAAAATGTATGATAGAGAATTGCCCGAATGGACAAAAGAGTTAATCCAATCGAAAGGATTAACGATAACCCATAAAGGACTTGCGCTGTTGGGTGAGCATATAGGCAACGACCTGACAAGAATGGAAAATGAAATTGACAAACTTTCTATTAACCTTGGAAATAGAACAAATATTACAGAAGATGATATAGAACTTTACATTGGTGTAAGTAAAGAGTATAATGTATTTGAATTGCAATCAGCACTGGCTGCAAAAGATCTGACCCGAAGTATCCAGATAATACAATATTTCGCAAACAATCCTAAAGCAGGTCCGATTCAATTACTGCTCCCTTCTCTTTATAGTTTTTTTAGTAAGGTATATATGATTTTTGGAGCTGGCACAAATGATGAAAAAACGTTAGCGACAACGATAGGTGTTAATCAATTTTTTATGAAGGATTATATGCAGGCTGCAAAGCTTTATACATTTCCGGGTGTTGAGAAAGTTTTGATTTTACTTCATCAGTACAACCTTAAAAGTGTAGGAGTTGGAAGTATTAATACAGAGGACGGTGCACTTTTAAAGGAATTGATTGTTAAAATGCTGGCCTGAGTTTATTAAATCAATATTGGTTAAAATCCCTTTTCTTTGTGCGCCCGGGTAAGAACCTGGTGCAACTATTAAAGTAAAACGTCCATCTTTTTGGCACTAATTAATTTTTATGAAAAAAATATTATTATCATTTCTTGCAGGAATTTCATTTTTACTGACAGGATGTCTGGAAACTATTCAGGAAATTACATTGAAAGGTGATGGAAGCGGTACTATTTCTACTACAAACGACATGAGTGCCTTGCTTGCAATGGCTAAGCAAATGGGCGGTGCTGATGAAATGGAAAAAGCCGGGGATCAAAAGATTGATTCCATGATTTCTATTGCAGACATTATTGATAGTATTCCTAATTTAAGTCAGGAAGAAAAGCAACTTGCATCCAGTGGTTCTTTAAATATTAATATGGATTTGAAAGGAGAAAAGTTTATTACCAGTCTGATTTTTCCTTTTGCCAGTCCTTCAGAAATAGCAACTTTAAACAGTCTTTCGGGCAAAATAATGTCTGAAACCCTGAAAGGACAAATGCAGGGAGACTCACCAGGTGGTATGGCAGGAGTGCCAGAACCCGGTTCTTTGGATGATTATTATAATTTCGGATTTGCGAATGGGGAATTTAAAAAGGAATTAAATAAAGAAAAATATGCGTTAGCTGAAAGTGATGAATACCTGAACGGGCTGAAGCAAGCTGATGCAATGGGAATGACAATGAAATCAACTTTCATTATTAATCTTCCAGCACCAGCAAAAGAAGTAGAAGGAAAGGGAGTGAAATTATCCGAGGACAAAATGAAAGTGACAATTTCTGCGGATATTAATGATTTTTTTACCGACCCATCTTTATTAGAGTTTCGTATAAAATATTAATAAGTCAATAGTCAGGGATTCAAAATATTTGGCAGTCAAGAAAATTGGCTGCCATTTTTTTTAAGTATAAAATTTAGAAATATTTACAACACCTTCAGGCTGTCAACTTTATCCTGGTCAATTTGTTTAATAAGCGGTTCAAGCCCATCAAATTTTATTTCTTCCCGAAGATATTTTTTTACAAGTACTTTCAAAGTCTGATCATAAATATCTGCATCAAAATCAAAGATATTTACTTCAATTACTCTTTTCTTTCCATCTACCGTTGGCCTGAAACCAATACTCATCATGCCTTTCAATTTTGCAGCATATCCTTCAGGTAGCGCATAAACTGCATAAATTCCATTTCCCGGAATTATTTTATCCTCTTCTTCTATTTTAAGGTTGGCTGTTGGGTAGCCCAATTTTCTGCCTAATTTTTCACCATGTACCACTGTTCCGGAAAAAAAGAATTCATAGCCCAGCAGTTTTGTTGCTGTTTCAATATCATTATGTAAAATAGCCTGGCGGATATTTGTAGAACTGATAGAAATATTTTCCAGGATATGTTTGGAGATCTCTTTTAATTGATAATCAAATATGGAAGAATTTTTTTCTAAAAGTCGGTAATCTCCTAATCTGTCGCGGCCAAAACGATGATCATACCCGATAATAATGGTATGCGGATGAAATTTTTCTACCAGGAAATCCTGGATATATTCTTCTGCTGCCTGGTTAGCAAATAATTCGGTAAAAGGAGCGACTACCAGGTGATCTACACCCAGTTGTTCCAGTAATTCAATCTTTTCGTTTAAGGTGTTGATAAGGCGCATTCCCAGAATTGCAGAGGAGACCACTTTGCGGGGATGGGGATGAAAAGTAATAATTACTGTTTCTCCGTTGATATTCTTTGCAACAGTTTTCAGTTCGTCAATAATCTGGCGATGACCCATATGTACACCATCAAAGGTGCCGATGGTGATTACTGCGTTTTTAAATAAAGGCAGTTTTTCAATATCGTAGTGTACTTGCATAAAGTGGTGCGAAAATAGTAGATAATTCCTACCTTTCGGCAGATAGGGTAAATGGATATTTGAATATTGAATATTTAGCTTTGCAACACAAATAAGGATATGAGTTTATACGAAAAAAGAGGAGTTTCCGCACAAAAGGAAGAAGTGCATGCCGCCACAAAAAACCTGGATAAGGGACTTTATGCAAATGCTTTTTGTAAAATCTACCCGGATGTGCTGTGTGGTGATGATAATTGGGTAAATGTAATGCATGCGGATGGTGCCGGTACCAAAAGTATTCTGGCATATTTATATTGGAAAGAAACAGGTGACACTGCTGTATGGAAAGGAATTGCACAGGATGCTATTGTTATGAATCTGGATGATTTGTTATGTGTTGGTATTTATGACAACCTACTTTTTTCTTCTACCATTGACAGAAATAAGAAAGTAATACCAGCTGAAGTGCTGGAAGCCGTTATTAACGGTACACAGGAATTCTTTGATACAATGAAATCTTTTGGTGTTAACATTAGTTTTATGGGTGGAGAAACGGCGGATGTGGGTGATGTAGTGAGGACAATGGCAGTGAATGGCACAATGACTGCAAGATGGCCCAAATCAAAATTAATAACTAACGAAAAGATAAAAGCCGGTGATGTGATTGTTGGTTTGTCCGGATATGGACAAGCAAATTATGAATCCAGTTACAATAGTGGTTTGGCCAGTAATGGACTTACCAGTGCAAGGCATGATGTATTACATAAAACTTATGGTGCAAGATTTCCGGAAACGTATGATACTACCTTAGATGAATCTGTTGTTTATATTGGCCCACACCAAATGAAAGATGAAGTGAAAGTCGGGGATCAAACAACAACGATTGGACAACTACTTTTAAGTCCAACAAGAACCTTTGCTCCTGTAATGAAGCAATTGCTGGAAAACCATTTTGATGCGATTCGTGGGCTTATACACTGCAGTGGTGGCGGTCAAACCAAGTGTCTTAAGTATGTCCCGGAAAATGTAAGGATCGTAAAAGATAATTTATTTGAGCCTCCCATTATTTTCAACCTGATACAAGAGGCAAGTAAGGCAGATGACAGAGAAATGTACCAGGTTTTTAATATGGGCACAAGGTTGGAGATTTATACAAATGAAAAAGACGCTGAAGCAATTATCAGCGTCTCAAAATCTTTTGGTGTGGATGCCCAGGTTATTGGCAGGGTGGAGGAGAGTAAGAAGAAAGAGTTGGTAATTAATACAATGAATGCATCCATAGAGTATTAATTCCTGTTTTTTCTTTTTTTCTTTTCCTCAATTACCTGGAAGGTTATTGGTTGCTTTCTATATGCTTTAACTTTTTTTCCAAATTGAATTGCCGGACTCCATTTTGGCCCTTTTTGTATAACTCTTATTACTTCGGCTTCCATGCCGTAGCCATGTTTTGTTAATGCTCTTACGTCTGAAATGTTACCTTCTTTGTCAACTACAAACTGAACTATTACAGTGTAAACACCTGCAGGTGCTCCATTGTCGGTAGCAACCTGCCCATTTGCATTTTTTGCAAGGTAATTTCTCCATTTCTCGTCACCACCAGGAAACGAGGCTTCAATTTCCACTTTTTCAAAAACCTTATCTACATTATCATTTGCCTCCGAAATCTTACTATCATTTACTTTCAGTGCTTTATCTTTCAGAAATATTTCGATAACACCAGATTTTCCTTTTTCTCCATATAGGGAAATTGCCGTACTGTCTTTGAGTACATTAACATTATTGATAGCATTTACCGGAAAAAGGCTATCAATACTTTTACTTATTTCTCTTATTGTTCCAATTATATTTCCGTTGACTACGATCAGAACATTGGAATCCGTTTTTTGATTTCTGGCATCAAGTTTTATTAATAATGGCTTACTTGTGTCAGAAGACAATTTATTATTTGCAAAACCAGGAAGAGCAAAAAACAAATGAATAAATATTGTTAAAAAAAGGATGTATCTCATCTTATCATTTTTTGTAATGCTAAAATTAGTCATAACCCTTTGATTTTTTCAGACTCCTCAAAATTTTTACTTACAGCTTCACCTACTTTTCTTTACTTTGCATCAAACACTTAAGCGATGAACGAACCAATAATTGAATTGAAGGATGTCAATATATACCAGGGCGGCAATCTTATTTTACAGGATGTAAATTTAACCATTAATAAAGGTGAATTTGTGTACCTGGTTGGAAAAACAGGAACAGGAAAGTCCACCCTTTTAAAAACGCTATATGGGGAATTGGAGCTTACTGAAGGTGAAGGAACTGTTGCAGGTTTTAGCCTGCGGGGATTAGACTGGAAAAAAGTGCCTTATCTGCGCAGAAATCTTGGTGTGGTTTTTCAGGAATTTCAATTGCTGACGGACCGTAATATAAATGATAACCTGAAATTTGTTTTAAAAGCAACCGGTTGGACGGATGAAAAGCTGATGAATGAAAAAATTGCTGACGTACTGGATAAAGTTGGATTAAAATCGAAAGGATATAAAATGCCTTTTGAACTTAGTGGCGGTGAACAACAACGTATTGATATCGCCAGGGCTCTGTTGAATTCTCCCAAACTAATTCTGGCAGATGAACCAACCGGAAATCTTGATCCTGAAACATCTGATGAGATAATGAACCTGTTAATCAATATTTCAAAAGATTATAACACGGCAGTTATCATGGCTTCACATGACTACATTGTCGTAACTAAATTCCCTGCAAGAATGATCCGTACTGAAAGGGGAAG
>JBARSW010000037.1:0-1646 GCA_049644925.1 Chitinophagaceae bacterium
CAGGTGCAACGGTGCTAAGGGTCACTAACACCAGTTATTACAATGACGCCAGCAGCTACTCATCATCGAACAGCTACCGCAATCGCACTGTCGGCAGTTCGACAGTGATACTCGGCAAGGTAAAACAATCAACCGTTGGCACAACCAGCACAGTCAAAAGCGATACAAAGTTTAGCTACGATTCAGGGTCATACGGCACGGCTCCGACTCTTGGCAATCTGACCAAGGTCAGCGCTTACAATGACGTAAACAGTACATGGATCGATATGCTGAAAACTTACAGTTCGCGTGGTAACGTGACCTCGACCATTGATCCAAACGGCAACGAGACACGGATCACATACGGCTCTATTGGCGGCTACAGCGATCTTTATCCGACAGAGACGATTGCGGCGTACGGAACCAGCATCGCAAGGACAACTACCGCTGAGTACGATTTCTACACTGGTCTCGTCACATCGACCACCGATGAGGACAACGACATTACCAATGCCGTTGAATACGACATATTAGGCCGCACAGTGAAATCCATCTCAGCCGATGGCACAGCTCTCGAAAGCTGGGTGCAGACCGAATATCACGACCACGATAGATTTATAGTGGTCAAATCAGATCTCGAAACCGTCAATGACCGTAAAAAGGTCGCAACACAATTTTTCGATCAACTGGGAAGAGTGCGCCTGAGCAAGACCCTTGAGGACGCCGCAACCCAATCCGCCATCAACGAGACCGACGGCATCAAGGTCGAGACGCGGTATCGCGTTCACTCCGGCTCGCCGTCAAGCAGCAATGGAACGTACACGCTCACTTCGAATCCCTTTCGCGCCGCCACCTCGTCAGCCGCATCTAGTGAAGAAGCTATGGGCTGGACAGTCAGCTTTGAAAGCAAGAGTGGAAATCTCAAATCAACAGAATTCTTTGCGGGGGCCGGGTTGCCGTCTCTATGGGGGAGCAACACAAACTCAACTGGCAAGAGCGAGGAAACTGAGGACGCAAATGCTACGACTACAACCGACGAAGCCGGAAAAGTTCGACGAACTATAGAAGATGCTTTGGGAAGACTTATTCGTGTTGACGAACCAAATGACAGCGGAGTACTCGGTACGGTGAGTAGCCCCAATCAAGCTACAGAATATTCGTATGATACGCTCGGCAATCTAACGCAGATCGTCCAAGGCGGGCAGACGCGAACATTTACATACTCGTCGGTCTCGCGATTATTATCGGCAAACAATCCCGAAAGCGGAACGTTCGCATTCACATATGACAATAACGGAAATCTGCTGACAAAAACGGATGCTCGAAGTGTATCTTCCACCTTTACCTATGACGCCCTTAACCGGGCAACAGTGCGTAATTATTCCGATTCCACTCCGGACGTTACATATACCTATGACGACGCGGTGGTGGCTTTTTCTAAAGGAAAACTTACCAAAGTTGCTTCCTCTGTGTCCGAATCATTGATCACCTCTTACGATGAGCAGGATCGTATTACCGGAAGTCAGCAAAAGACTGCCGGAGAGACTTATAGCTTTTCGTACACATATAATCTTGACGACGATCTGCTTACCCAGACGTACCCCTCGGGCAAGGTTGTGGAATTCGACTACGATGTGAGCGGTGATCTTGCACAAGTCGCGAAATCA
>JBARSW010000038.1:0-3675 GCA_049644925.1 Chitinophagaceae bacterium
GGGATAAAGTGTACTAACAGAAAAACCAGCATCGGGTAAACTGACATTTATCAGCCGGGTTGCATTATTCTGATTGTGATTAGCACTTACGGTAAGATTATATGGTTTGCCTGCCCATGTTTTTGAATATGCAATGGAAGAACCTAATTGGTTTTGAAAATTAAGCCTGTTACTATTTGGAATAAGCTGATTGAATTTTGTGGAACCTGCATTTACACTTGCAGAAAAACTGGTTCCTGGTCTTGCTTTTCCATCTACTGAGTGAGACCATGTTACGAAATAACTTTTGTTTTTCAGAAAGTCGGGATCTCCTTTAAAATTCAGTTTTGTATTTTGAATACTCACATTAAATGTCCCGCTGTAGCGATAACGTTTACGATAGGTAGGATTAACATTCATCGTCCATCCGCCATAGGAATAAATATTTCCATATACCCTGGCATCCCAATATTCACTCAACACTTTATAATAACCCAATCCTTCTAATCCCAACCCATATTGTTCGTTTGCGGTGAATTGTGGTGGCATTAAGCCTGAGTGCCTTCCCTGGCTGATTGGATAAAACCCAAAGGGAAGATAAATTGGTACCGCTACACCTTCAAACTCCAAGTGTGCCGGTCCTGAAACTGCCAGTTTCTTATTGATAACTTTCATCTGCGGAGTTACAAATGCAAAATGCGGATCATCCAGTAAACAGGTAGTAAATCTTGCTTTTTTAATAAAAGTAGTAGTGGGGCTTACTTTTTTTGCAAGATCTCCAATTACTAAAAATTCTCCCTGTTCTGAATATGTATTCTTTGTAAGTCCGACCTGGGTTTTGAAATTATAGCGAATGGTATCGCTGGTAAATTCACTTTCTCCACTTTTAAAATGAGCTGGTTCTGCAACAGCACCTGTGCTGTCTTTCCGGTTAACCGCCGTAACAATCTGTGTTTGCTGATCCACTTCTACGTTGGGGGCAGTAAGTGTTATATCTTTATAATCCGTTTTAGTTTTACCATACATTAATATTTTCTTAGCTGCAATCAAAATAACTACAGAATCTTCAGCAGCATATTTTAACGGTGCATCCAGTGAATCTTTAGAGATTTTCAGATTGAAAGTATCTACCTTTTCTTTTAACACTGATGTGTCTTTTGCAGGCAATTTTGACGTATCTGCTCCTGAAATTATAACTGATGTGGTTACAGGAATTCTATTAATGGGCCTTGTTGTATCTGTTGAAGATGTTAAAGCCTTGCGAAAATCTGGATTTTGTGCAACGGAAGCCGCTGTTTTCCACGTTATTGTGCATAACATAACAGCAGTCAGTAACACATAAAAAAAATAATTTGGCCTAAATTTGTACAGTTGTTTCATCAGGTTGATGGCAAATGTAATTGATTATCCTGCTGCTACCTATGAAGAAACCTAAACATTTTGTGAAGATTCAATTAAAAGACTATAACCTTCTATGATCCGAAACACTCTATTTTTATTTCTGCTGTTAACACTTTGTGTAAGTTTTCTTTCTTTCAATAATAATAATCCTGTACCCGAAAAAAAGCAGAAATTAATTTCTACCATTATTGTGGATGCCGGGCACGGTATTATGTCTAATGGCGGTCATAATGGTGCCAAAGGTTCTTATTCTTACGAAGATGATATTTGCCTGGCTGTTTCAAAAGAGCTGGTGAAGAATTTTCATAGAGAAATGCCCGAAATCAAGATTGTTGAAAGCAGGCCTACTGAAAAAATTACTGCATTACACCGGAGGGCCGAAATAGCCAATGAAAATAAAGGTGACCTTTTTATCTGTATCCATGTAAATGCTGCTGTTCCTATCCGAAAATCAGAATATATCGGAACAAAAAAAATTACCTATTATACCGGTAAAGGAAAGAACAGGAAAAAGAAAACAAAAGATGTTCCTCAATACAGGAGTTACTCATTGCCCAACCCCGCCAAAGGGACAGAGACTTATATCTGGGGATCGCATAAAAATGAAGATAAAGAAGTGGCTATCCGTGAAAATGCACCCATGTTACAAGAAGAAAATTATCAGAAAACATATGGTGATATTGATGTAAATTCTCCGGAGTTTATTGCCCTCTCTTTATTGAAAACCAAACAATTTTTTAAAAGAAGTGCTAATTTGGCCGGCTTTGTTCAGGATGAGTTTGCTAAAGTAGGCCGGGTGGACAGGGATGTAAAACAACGTGGAGTAGGTATCTGGGTATTGCAGGCAACTGCCATGCCTAGTATATTGGTAGAAACCGGCTATATTACAAACAGAAGTGAAGAAGATTATCTTAACAGCAAACAAGGACAAAAAGAATTGGCTGATTGTATTATAAAAGCTGTAAAAACATATATCGCCTGGATGGAAAAACAGCAACAATCCAATGAGGGCAATAATACAGGCCAGAATAATTATCCAATAAAAAAGGATGTTTCTGCTTTTTTACAAACTGTTGACGAAAATGAAAAGAAATCTATAAAATAAAAGTCCATTTTTGCGTTACATCAGTTTCCCGATTATTTAAAAAAAATTATTAAATGAGAATATCATTTTTTTATATCACATTATTTCTGATTTTACTTTTTCCTGCAAAAGCTTTCTGCCAGGAAAAATCAAAAAAACCGCTCCGGACTCTTATTATTGACCCGGGACATGGTGGAATGGATCCCGGTGCAGTGGGTACCAAAGAATCTGAAGCCAACGTAGCCTTACAGGTATCTCTTAAGTTGGGAGATGCCATTACAAAAGCATATCCGGATATCAAAGTCATCTTTACCCGCACGACAGATATTTTACCAGGAAATATGCCCAATAAAGATGCAGCACTTAAATACAGAGCCAACCTTGCTAATGAATCAGGCGGAGATCTTTTCATTGCTGTTCATTGCAATTCAGCCGGGCGGCATCCCGGTGGTTGGTACGAAAAAAGAGTAGTAGGTAAAACTCCTGTTGTAAAGACCTATAAAAAAGGTAAAAAAACGTATAAAAAAACCAGTTACATATACCAATATGAAAATGTATGGGTAGAGAATAGAGCGAAGGGAACAGAAACATATTTGTGGGCAGTAAACAAAAACGACTCTAAATTAAATTCTATCAATAAAAACAATGATTATACTGGGGAGATTGATTCTACTTCTACCCTAACCCTACCCGACCCTTCTGATCCTTCTGAAAAGGCGAGGATGCTTATTTATGCACAGAATTATTTCAGAAAGAGTCTGAACCTGGCAAGTCTTATTGAAGAGCAATTTATTGGTGCAGGCCGTGTCAGCCGCGGTGTTAAGCAAAGAAATGATAAGGGAATCTGGGTATTGCAGGCAACTGCCATGCCAAGTATTTTGGTTGAAATCGGTTTTATTTCTAACAAGGAGGAAGAAGAATATATTACAAGTGAAGCAGGCCAGAATGAAATTGTAGGAAATATTTTTACGGCTTTTAAACTTTATAAAGAAAAATTAGAATCCAAATCTACTTCAGCAAAACCTGAAGAAGAAAAAAAGGCATTTTAGCTACCACTACTCAATTAAAAAATATTTAGCTAATTTGGCACTCAGATACCTAAGGGTAGAGAAAAAGAAACCAAATGAAGATCAGTAACGAAACAAAAGTTGGCATTTTAACGATAACTGCTTTAACACTCCTTATTATTGGATTCAATTTTCTGAAAGGAA
>JBARSW010000039.1:0-7156 GCA_049644925.1 Chitinophagaceae bacterium
TTTCAAACCACACAAAATCCTTAGTTGCCACTGCTTCATAAATTTTCTTCTGATAACTGTCAAAATATATCAGCCATTTATCCTTCAATTTCACCACCGATGGCCCTTCGGTGAATTTATCACTGAAAGGTTTTGAAATATTTTTCCAAGGCCCAATTGGTGTTTCTGCAAAAGCTACTTTTAAATTTCTTTCGGGCCTTGTATTATCTTTTAGTACCAATACATAATCTTTATCAGCTCTTTTTACAATTACAGCATCAATCACACTAAAGCCGGGGTCAAGAAATAATTTTGCTTCACTGAATGTTTTAAAATCTTTTGTTGCTGTGTAATACATTCTATGGTTATTACTGTCTTCTTCTATTCCTCTTTCAAATCTTCCGGGAATACAACTTGCCCAGATAATAAGATACTGCTTTGCTTCCTCATCATAAAACAACTCAGGTGCCCAAACATTTACTGTGGTTGGCTCTTTATCCATAACTGAAATAAATTGCTGCTCACTCCAGTTAATCAAATCCTTTGACGAAGCATAACCAAACCCTTTATCTCCCCGCCAACTACTCGTCCACACCAAATGAAAAACTCCATCCGGCCCCTGTACCATACTCGGGTCTCTCATTACTTTTTGATTGCCCACCTTAGGTTGTAAAAGAACAGTATCTATATCATTCCACTTTCTGCCATCATAACTGTACAACATTCGTAAACCTGCATCAGCCGGTTCATGAAAGGAAGTGAACAAGTAGGCTTTACTGCTGCAGCCTATCAGCAGAATGAGTAATAGTGAACAAATAATAAGTTTCTTTATGTTCATCAATTTTTTTCTAAAATTAAAACCCAATCGTTGCTAACTTTTTTACCACCCGGTGGATTATAAATCATCTCTTTCTGATGTGGATACTTTGCCACAGTAATTTCTCCTGTACGAGGATTATACCAGCTTGCTTTTGCAGGGATAAAATCTAATTTTTTATCGGCAATATGAATATCTCTACCTGTATAAACATAAAACATGGCATAATTTTTTCCTTTTGTAGCCAACACCCTTTCATACTTTTCTCCATTATCCATAACTAATTCCTGAGCAGGCACTCTGTCGAAATAAGATTTACTCAACATGAGTTTCTTTAAATAGATCATTTGTGTTGCGCCTGGTGAAAGAACTGCCTGTTTCCAATTCATTGTGACACCATAGTTTGCCGTCCAGTCACCCATTTTATTAAACTGCATGGTTGCATTTTCTCCATATGTAAAACCTGCACCGCCTGCAAATACACTCCAATACGCATAACGGCGCAGATCTGCATCTGTCCAGCGAGGTTGTAAACTATCATGTAATCCATGCGGAATATTTTCATAAGAAGGTTCACAATCTAATGTAGGCTTCACCGGCTTCAGGTTATAATCCACATTGATGAACTTCCAGTTGTCTTCTCCATAGTGATTGGTTTCTGTACTCACCGTATCCTGCGAATAATCTTTATGTCCGCTTTGAAACATATTGAAATCGAGCCAGGCTTCATTATGAAACCAGTCGCTGGAAGATGTTCTGCCACGGGGATGATAAGTCACTAAATGTTTCGGGTCATATTTTTTCAGCGTTTTTCCAATTACTTTCCAAACATCCATTCCTTCTGTTCCTCTTACATCGCCACCATTAAGCCAGATGATATTTTTTTTATTTTTGTAACGGTTCGCTAAAAACTTTGCATATACTTCGCCCTGCTTCTCATTAACTTTTCCCCCTTTTACATTACTTCCCCATACAGGAACCAATGCCATGTAAATACCTCGCTTTGCTGCTTCGTTCACAATAAAATCAACATGATCCCAATAATCATAGGCAGTTGTATCAGCAAAGTTTTTACCAGGTGTAATATTTGGTTTCGATGCATCTTCGTTAATCAATGCGTAATCGCCATAAACATTCTTTGTGTTATTCATATCGTGCAGGACCATTACCTGTACCACATTAAAGCCTTGTTGCTTTCTTGTTTCGAGATAATGTACCGCATCTTCCCTGTTACATTTCACAAACAGTAACCAACCTGTATCACCGATCCAAAAGAAGGGTTTTCCATCAACTGTTTGAAAAAATCGTTTATTGGCGGAAACTTTCAACTGTTTTATTTGTGCATTTGCAAACAATGAAAACACTGCAAATATTATTGTCAATCTGCTCTTCATTTATTATCGTCTTTCGAGTTTTCTTGTAACGGCGTTATAAATAATGTTGTTCTTCCCATCACTCAAAACATATTCATTCGTATTCGTTGATGCGACGGGTTTCATGCCAACAGCAGCTTTTAGCAATGTTGCGTCAATATCGTTTGACAGAACAGGTAAGCTGCCTCCAGCCATCAATACAGCCATCCCAAATTCGGGATAACTATCGCTACTATACACTACTGCTTTGGTTGGATATTTTAAGCGGTATTCTTTTACGGCACGGTACACCTGTTCAAAACTTGTTTTCTTTGGTTTCATTAATCTTGCATGTTGCCGGGGGGCCAAATTCTGCCCGCCTTTTGGTTCATATGCTGTGCCATCTGCCTGGTAATGCCAGTAACGGATATCAATCAAATCAACAACTGCTGCATAAGCAGGAATATTTAAAATTTCATCCTGCACATCTTTGGTAACACTCAATCCAACAATGGGATGTTTGCCGGTTTCTTTTTCCCATTCTTTAATTACATCGAGCCAGAATTTTACAAAATGAGTTGGTCCTGTAAATTCTTCACCGATCAATTGTATAACTCCGTTATTGTCTTTAAAATTATTCAAACACTGACGGATATATTTTTTATGTAACTCTCTGCGAACAGGATTTGAAATATCATAAAACTGTTCGGCATAAAAAATTCGTTTGTCTCCAGCATAGTTAACCGGTTCCACAAAACCTGTATTGTTGATGTTGTTAGCAGTTCTCCATGGAAAATCTGCAAAATGTGCACCAGCTTCAATAATATTATGCTGAAAATAATTTTGATGTACCAGCAATAAACCTTTCTGGTCGGCTAAATCGGCAAACTGTTTTAAACGGCTCCAGTAAAATTTATTATACTTTGTTAGATCATACTTACTTAATCCATCCCATGCTGTTCCAATGCCGCTCCTTGCAAATGGCAGTTCATAAAACGGAGGCCATGCTTCGCCATCCATCCTTCTCACTCTCTGATGGTCGTCTCTTCTTCTATCATACCATAAGCCATAGTTATGTTCAATACCAATCGTATTCGTTGCATTCATTTCATTGACAACTTCATTCAAATTATCAGTTAAGCCTTTGCCAGTGCGGCCGGGTACAAAACGGGTGATATGTGCTCTTGCCTGCTGCAAATCTTTTCCCTGTGCACCACCACTCCACCATTGCACACCCTGTCGTTTACCGGTAAGTAGTTTATCGCCAATAACAAGCCAGCCATTTTTTATTACAGCTCCCCCACCCCCCGAAGGGGAGATTTTAGACTCAGCATTTACTAAGAGTCTTTTATATTCTATATCGGATAAAACATTTTTTTGAATGTAACTAACAGGTATGAGATTTCGTTTAGCCGATTGTTCTATCCATTCCTTCAATTGCATTCTTGGTTTTGCAGCCTGCTTCGTTAATTCCATTGCTGTTTCTACAGAAGGGCTGCTGGATGCATCTCCAGGAACATAAGCTATTTGTGAAAGGTTATCAACGTTTTTATTTTCACTGGATGCTGCGGACAACCTTTCTTTTAATTGTGTATAATACAAACTTCTGGGAGTAATGGTATTATTCGATTCGCCCCAATAACCATCGCCACTGAACTGTGCCCAACTTCCGAACGACCAGTTTTGTGCAGTGCGTGGCTTGGAACAATCAATTCTTGCTGCTGTACAATTCCAGAATACACTGTTGGCTGCCGTCCAGCCAGCACCATTTGCATCTTGCCCACGGTTACCAAAACGTAATGCATTACCATCCACATTAACCACATCAAACAATACACCGCTTGACCAACTATCAATGGCACCACTAAAACTAGATGGCAAAACAGATTCACATTGTACAAATGCATTGGGACCGGGGGCGCAATAGCCAGTTGCAAAATCATGATAACCTTTTTCTGCATAGCAACGCTGAAACAATGTTTGCTGACCGTTGGTAAAAAAAGTATAGCGCCGTTGACCACCAATCTCTGAAACAGGATTTTTAGAAATACAATCTTCCACCGTAATACGTTTGGAAGTTTCCAGAACACTTACTGCAGAACCAGCAAAGTTTTCGAATGTTATCTGCCGTACCCATGCATCTTCGGCGTTTTCTATGTTGATTGCATTCCAGCGATGGTCTTCATCTTTTGGATTGCTTTTATCGTATTCAGAAATCAGCTTCATATTTTCGATACCGCAATTTTTTATTCTTCCGGAAGGGTTATAAAAAAAGATAGTGCCTCCTCCATATACTGTATCAATCGCAGTAGTGAGTGGGGCATCAATAAATATTGTATGATTATCAATTTTTGTAATTGTCCGGTCGAAGTACAAGTCTCTATCTCCGGGCTTCCAGCCTAAGGCTGAGATACCGCCACCAAAAATTTCTGTTCCTAATGTGTTAATCCATTTTTGAGTAGAGGGGCGTCGGATAATTATTTTATTGGAATGATCTTTAAATGTAATGGAACTGTCTATATGAAAACTCATGGCATTTACCGGCACATAGGCATCAGTAATTTTTATACCTTTTAAGTCTTTATGTATTTCATTTTTACCAATGATTTTTATCAGTGCTAATCTTCCGGTACCTGCACCTGTTATTGTGGTATAATTTACACCGCTGCCTCGCAAAACAACTCCTGATGCTGTAATTCTTAATTGCCCAAAAACTTCATAGTTCCCTTTTTGTAATAACACAGCCCCACGAAAACCATTGGCATCAAGTGGCAAACTGGATACATAATCCAATGCAGATTGAATACGATATGTGGCATCGCCTTTTGCTATAGGAACCACCACTTTGATATCAACATTGGGAATGGACTGTTCAGATGCTTTGTAACCGCAATAAGAAAAATCGGGGATACGATTGTTGAGTGAATCAGGCGTATAAATAAGTTTACCCTTATCGAAATATAAAGGCGGAGTTAACTTTGTTATTTTTTGAGAGAAAGAAAAAAATGAAAGTTGCAGGAGAAATAGCAGTAGCATCATGGCTTTTTGACCCACCCCTTTTGATAATTTTTTTATGTTAAGCTTCCTAGCCCCCTCCCGGGAGGGGATGTAGTCTCTCCTTTTTGAAAAGAAACAACAACAATTATAAAAATCTTGTATAGCTGCTTTATTTATCACCGCTTCATTTTAAGAAGGTTGCCAACTATTAAAAATTGGCAACCTTTCTTGTCGAGATAATTATTCTATATCCCGAAAGCTTTCGGGATGTGAAATCGCTAAGTTTGAATAGCCCTACTCCAGTATGCTACAAAATTATTTTTTTATAACTACTGGCTTCACATTTTTAATATCAACCACACTGCTTAAATATACTTCAATATTACTGTAACCACTCTTGATAATTTTTGCAGCATCACCAGCATCCTTCGGATTCAGTTTGTACTTTACTTCGTAGTCATCAGGCATGCCATCATTATCGCTGTCCTTATAAGGTGTTCCGTTGTATTCTGGATAGCCACCCATTTGTGATGGGTCGGTAATGATTCCCTGTTTATATGAGTCAATTGGCAGGCGACGATGTTTAAATTGTGTTTCGGGCAATTTTACATTGGGGTCAAAATCAATTTTCCCAGTTGTTACCTGTTTTACAATTCTTGTATCCACTGCATCTCTTTTAGGCAATGTTGCTCCGGCATTTGCCAGAACATATTTTCTTGCTTCGGTAGCAGTAAGCAATGTTATTGCCGGCATTGGCAATGGTTTAGCCCATTTAATATTGGCTGTATATTCACCGGCATTAGCTTGTTCTTCCACCTGCACACCCCCATTCCAGTTATCTTTTGTAATGGCAGGATATCCTTCCATTATATTTCCATTTACATAAGCTCTGCCATAATGTTTTTCTTTCAACTTACTTCTTCCACTTTCTGGTTTTAATATCCGATGACCAACACTATTTTTTGGTGTGGCGGGTCCCGGTTGAAAATAATTGTTGATGATATTGTATTGCGCCCTGTAATCACCACCATCAATACTGCGGTGCACCCAGTTAAAAATTACATTGTTGGCAAAATTAAAAACACCATTCCAGCCGATAGAAGGATTACGACCTGCATTATTAGCCCACAGGTTGCGCATGAAAGTACAATTCTCACCACCCAGGGTACTTCCAAAAGAGTGGTTCCAGGTGTCTAATGCTTCGCCGAATATGGAGTTTTGAATAGTAATATTTACTGTTCCGAATTTGTCTTCTACTTTACCGGTACTGTCATTATACATGTGCCTGTACATACTCATATTCTCATCCAGGCCCCAGCTGGCACTTACATGATCAATCATTATATTACCAATCGGATTACCGCCAATGGCATCATCTCTGCGGCCTACCCAAGTTTCGCCACGGCGAAAACGCATATACCGGATGATAACATCATGTGTGTTTATC
Organism: Chitinophagaceae bacterium; assembly: GCA_049644925.1. GTDB lineage: Bacteria > Bacteroidota > Bacteroidia > Chitinophagales > Chitinophagaceae > JJ008. The sequence goes on from JBARSW010000039.1 coordinate 6,593, forward strand.
CAAACGGTTTCGCCGGCAATACAAACTCCATCACCGGGAGCTGTTTGCCCGGCAATAGTGATATAAGGTGCCCTAATAATTACAGGTGTTTTAATACGAATGATTCCTGCAACATTAAATACAATTATTCTTGCACCGCCTTGTTCGCAAGCCCAGCGAAAACTTCCCTCTCCATCATCATTTAAATTGGTTACAACAATTACTTTTCCGCCACGACCGCCAAAAGAAAATTTACCGCCGCCTTCCGCACCTGGAAATGCAGGTATTTCCGACTGTGGCAATTCATCAAACCGGGAAGCCCATGGAATAAATGGTTTTCCTTCTTTGGCTTCCTTTTCAATTATGGGCCAGGCAATAGCCCAGGCGCTGTCTGAATGTTTATCGGCTGCTCTTAACAGCGAATCAGATTTACGCTGTACGTCGGAGGTAATTTCGGGGTATTGTGCTTTAACATTGCCAGTTACAGCTAAAATAATGATAACGGCAATAAAGCTTTTTACTTGATGTTTCATTGATGAAAGATTAGAACATTTAGACGTATTTCATGCAGATGAACTGTGAACA
>JBARSW010000040.1:0-1527 GCA_049644925.1 Chitinophagaceae bacterium
CGCTTTTTCTGTTGCACTGCCATACGCAAACACTACCCCGGCATCTTTGTAGTTGGTGCCATCTGTACTCTTTTCCACTACAAAATGACTTACGTTTATTTCTGATGAAGTGCTCCATGTAAGATCTACTCTCTTTGAACTGTTATTAAGCACAGCATTGAACGCAGTCAATTTAACCGGCAATGTAGTGAAGGGGGCCAGGCTGAATTCACGGAACCATATAGAATTTAACCTGATTCCAGATCCATTGCTGGATAAAGCACCAGACCTTGCCCCGTACCTGAATTTTATATTGTCTCTGTTCAGGTAACGGTACAATGCCATCACCTGTGTAGCAGAAGTATCAATAGAGGTAAAATTGCTAACAGGTCCATTTACTGTATTTCCGATACCACCTTCGTAAGCATGTTGACATTCAGAATGCAGCAAGCCACTTCCGTCACAATTATTATCAATTTCTGTCCCAATTAATCCTGTTCCGTTACAATTATGACAGGCAACAAGAATACTTGATATTTCATCTGCCCCACATTCAGCCAGCTGACCTATAAGTCCAACAGGATTACTTGTTAAATAACTAAGGGTAGAATAAGTAATAGAATGAGGCCTGTCAAAGGTTATATATTCAGAAATAGAATTACCATCGCCATCTACATCAAGAGCGGTGAAATCAATCGTATCCATTTTCTGCTTTGTATTGGTACCGGCAACATAAAATGTCAATTCAAAATCAACATACCAATGTTGAAAAGGTGCTACCACACCCGGTATGCCAAATTCTGGTTGAAAGGCTTTATTCCAGCCCAAAGCAGCATTATCGACAGTTGGCATAACGATATCGTTTCTTGAAAATTTCTTCAACTTAACAGTAGCATCAACGCCAGTTGTAATATCACTGAAACGATAAACTGCTCCCTCCCTAAGGTCGGTACCGCTTACTAACACCGGATTGGTAAAAACCAACTCAGGGCCGGATTGAGCAAATACTGCCAGGCTAATAAAGAAGGCTGCAAAAAAGGGTACAATTGTTTTCATCGTTTTCACTTTAGGGTTCAAGATTAATCTGGTACGGGTTCTTTTTTGAACTTGTCCTTTTGCAGGCAATGAAAACCGAAATATGAAAGTTGAAACATACCGGGAGGTAATATCCCGTGATTAGAATAGTTTGTTTCAGGTGTCGGATTTACGTTGCTTTCTTAGGATTCGTTCGATTCGGAGACAAACATAATACGCAGTTTTTCTACTTGCAAGTTTTTCGAGCATTTTTTCGTAATAAATACCGTATTTTATGTAGTATTATTACTATTGCTGCTGTCTATCAATACATTAGTCTTATCACAATCGAAAATTTTTATTCTGGAGAATTTCTATTGATTCCTCTATAAAATGAGTTTACTATAAATAAAAAAACCGCCTCACCAAAAGGCAAGGCGGCTGGAACCCCTATGAAAAATTAGTTTATCAGTGCTTTACTATCTTCTGCTGAGCGATCTGTCCCCCGCAGCTTACTCTTACTATGTAAAAGCC
>JBARSW010000041.1:0-2704 GCA_049644925.1 Chitinophagaceae bacterium
CACAGTAGCCATACATGGTAAGAGTGTAAGTGCCGCTTTGTGTAAGACTGAAGTTAAGCGGCATAGCTCCGCTGGTAGTTCCTGTTGGTCCGGTAAATACATATTGTACAGAACCGGGACAGTTTGCACCGGCACAAGTATAACCTGCATTAACAGTGTAAGATGTTTTACATTTTACATCGTAGGTTTTATTACAATTTAATTTCAGCGGATTTTTAATTACGTTGTTATTACTTATCGCTGCTTTTTCTATTGGTGGCGGTGGATTATTATTCGGCTGAGCCAATGTTATATCTGTCCATTTGCTGCCTTTACAATCACAAAGAGGTACACAGGTAACTTTGAATTTTATTACACAGCTATCGCAAATGGTATCACCACACCAGCCGTATAACGTAAGTGTATAGGTGCCGCTGACCGTTGGTGTAAATGTTACCGGCGCATTACCAGTAAGTGGTGATCCGGAAGGTAGTTGCAATGAATAGGTAACTTTTGGCGGGCAAAGAGTGTCTTTGCAATTATAATTTGCATAAACCGTAAATGGCTTATTACACTCAATTACATAGGTTTCACCACACTTGAATGATGTTCCATTCCCCACATTGGCAATTTTGGCCTTTGCAGGTTTTGTTTTCATTAATGCCGGATCTGGCTCTCCGGGCTTTCCATAAATTTCTCCCCAGGAGCTTTCTTCACAATTACAACTATCACATTTTTTGATAAAGAGATTATAGGCATTTGATGTATCACTGCATCCGTTGTAGGTTACAACAATAGAAATATTATTAATGCCATAAACCAGCGGTGGAATATTTCCTGGCAGGTTCAACACGGGGCCTGTATAAAAAGGACTTCCATAATTGCCATTTAAAAACCACTGCACCACATAGTTTCCCGGATTGATGGGTCCACCCAAAGCCAATGGTGGAATAATAGAATCATAATCACACAATGTATCGCAACCAACAGGGAAAAGAATGGCGGATGGCCGTTGCTTTATTATGCCTGCAAAAGCAGAACCGAGACAACCATTTGCCGGATCGGTAACCATTACCATGTACATTCCCGGCATGGAAGTGCTCATTACCGGACCACTCATTCCATTGCTCCATTGATAAATATAATTTGGATTTGCCGGTGTGGCAGATGCGGTAAACGTATGCATTGTTCCAGCACACATTAAACCAGCTGTTGATGGAATAACGGTAACTATCGGCGAGTTACCAACTACCACACAGAATGTATCCCGTGCAATACAACCATTCGCTCCGGTTGCCGTTAAAATGTAACTATAGTTTCCTGTAGTGTTAACGGCAATATTCAAATCAAATACATTCGATAGCGGCGTGGGATTACCCTGCAGGTTCCATACATATGTTGTGTTTGGATCATTAACCGAATTATATAAATAAATAGTGGCGGTTCCTCCTATTAAACATGCTACGGAGCTGCCCTGTATATCTGCTATTGGGTTGGGTTTATTAAATATATACGTATTGACAGACTTAACAGCACAGGCACCACTGCTGGTGTTGGCAATTACATAATAGGAACCAATAGCACCTGTTGTGTAAGTATTGGATGCGCCGCTTTGCACCAGCACTCCGTTATGATAAAAACTGAAAGTAGTAAAGCCGGCGCCGGTTGCTGTAATCGTTGCATTGGCTCCGGGGCAAATCAATTGCAGCGGTGTAACCGTTAACACAGGTGGTGCAATAACACTAATTGCAACCGTATCTTTTGCCACACATCCCAGCGCATTGGTTACCGTAAGAATAATGTTTGGACTAGGTGGCGTTAAACTAAATGCATGAGTGGTGTTTTGGGTGGAAGAAGTATAACCATCTCCAAAATTCCACAGATACGTTGACATGCCACCCGGTGCATTTAATACTACTGGTGTGCCCGCACATACTGGTGATGGGGCCGTAAATGTTGCAGATGGCAGCGTAACAGTTACCGGAAGTGTAATAGTAGCAGTGCAACCATTACAACTTGAAGCAATTAAAAGTGTAACATTATAAGTGCCCGATGCACCAACAGTAAGTACAGGACTTGCAGCAGCCGGATTACTAAATGAAACACTGCCGGGGCCTGTTGCACTCCAGGTATAGCTGGTAATACTGCATCCGGAAATAACGGTTGACAAATTGCTGAGATAAACTTTATCACAATTAACGCTGCTGCCAAAATTGGCTGCAATTGGAACGGTGTAATGAATAGTATCTGTCAGTGTACAAATATGTGGTGTGGGTGGTGGCGGACAGTTTACATGTATAGAAGCAGTAACCACATATACCCCAACTGATGTGTAAGTATGCGCTGGTGTTAATCCTCCGCTTGGAGTGGTGGAGAATGTTCCTCCATCACCAAAGTTCCAATGAATACCCGAGTTTAATGAATGGGGCACAGTTAAACTATAAATAGCAGAGAACTGAGTATTGTTACAAAAATTACTCGGTGTGCCAATATTAAGTGTAGCAGCAAACGGTACGGCTTCAATAACATTTTCAATCGGCGCAGGACCTGCTTTACCAATATTATTAGTCATTGGTAATGGTGAATAAGAAAAATCACAGCCCGGTGCTGGATCACATGTAATAGAATATACAGTAATGGTGTTGGATGTGTCTTTACAATTACCACAACTTACCACCTGATAATAACTTCCTGTGGTTGTTACATTCAATGATGTGTTTGAAGG
>JBARSW010000042.1:0-3381 GCA_049644925.1 Chitinophagaceae bacterium
GGGGCTTTAAACCACATCCCCGGAGCAGTACCCCTTGCATTATGCAAGACTGTACATACATCAGGCACTTCAGCCTGTTTCAGGTTTCGTTCCAGCATAGGGCCGGGGCGTCGGAACACTTTCTCAAAAAGGTATTTTACATGTTGCAGAACTTTTTCATCCACAACCAGTTTGCCCCCAAAGTATTTACATAAAAGCGGTTTTGTAATATCATCTGCCGTGGGTCCAAGTCCACCGGTTATTATAACAATATCAGAAGCTGCTCCTTCATCATCCAGTGCATTCCAGATATCATCATAAACATCACCCACAGCTACACGGCGGTGAACCCATACACCAATTTTGTTCAATTCCTGGGCGATGAAAGCAGAGTTGGTGTCAATAGTCTGACCAATTAATAATTCATCGCCAATGGTGATGATGGAGGCGTTTATTTGTTTCAAAAGGATTTTTTTTATTCTTCTATATTCACATCTTCATATAAATCTTTCAATTGAATAAAAAGATTTATAGTTGTAATAACAAACTGGTCGGTAAGTTGTTTGAACTCTGTTAACCTCCAGCTTTTGTCATCATGTTTTTCAAAATGTTCTACTGAAATAGAAGTTGAATCAATAAGAATATATTCTTTCAGGGTTTTGATGCTGCGATATAGCATAAACTTGCTTCCCCTGTCATAGTCTTTGATTGATTTGGACAAAATTTCAATTATAATTGCAGGATTGGTAAGATTATCGGTATAAGAAACAGTTGTTTCCGTTTTCCCGCAGACTATTGTAAAATCCGGGTAAGTATATAATGTGTTTTCCGGGATGTGCACCCGAAAATCGCTTCCATAGAGTTTGCAGCCTTTGCCGTGCAAAAAAGGGGCAACAATGCGATTAATATTGTATGTAATATCATTATGAGCATTTGAAGCACCCGACATTGCAAAAACTTCGCCTTTAAAATACTCATGTTTTACCTGCGAAGCCCTTTCCCTGGAAAGATAATCTTCGGGTGAAATATAATTAAGCTTTGGAGCTGGTTCTTTAACTTCATTTTCCATATTTCAAATTTAATTCTTTTTAGTTTTGTTTAAAATTATTAATATGAAGTGGCTTTTACCTTTTTCATTCTGCCTTTTACATTTCACCGTAACTGCACAAACTGTTCCCCAAAAATTACAAAAAGCCTTTCAGCAGTTCGAAAGAGATAGCCAATTGAAGCATGCAATCAGTTCATTGTATGTGATTGATGCAAAAACAGGGCAGGTGGTTTTTGATAAAAACTCACAGGTTGGGTTGGCACCTGCTTCTACACAAAAAATTATTACTAGTGTAACGGCATTTGAGTTGTTGGGCAAGGAATACAGGTATAAGACAGAGTTAATTATATCAGATAGCTTGATAAAAGTTTTAAATAATATAGATACTCAATTTTTTTTTGTTGGATATGGAGATCCAACATTTGGCAGCTGGAGATTTACAAATACTTCTAAAGAGTATATTAACCATGTTTTTTTGGAAGCTTTAAGAAATTTAGGTATAAAAAATTTTGAGGGATATATTAATGTTTACAATGAAAAGTATAAGTCGGGTTCCATTCCAGGGGGATGGATATGGGAAGACATCGGAAATTATTATGGTGCTGCGCCGAGAGAATTTAATTGGGGGGAAAATCAATATGATTTGATTTTGAGATCGGGGAAAAATACCGGTGATTCTGTCGAAGTGGTTAAAACTATTCCAGAAAATATAAATTTTAATATACTCTCTGAGCTTCGGTCTGCCCCAAAAAATAGCGGTGACAATGCTTATATATATTATCTTTTGGATGGAGAGAGGGGGGTGGTTAGAGGAACAATTCCTTTAGGAGAGGATAGTTTTAAAATATCTGGGGCATTGTCAAATCCAGGCAATGCCTTTTTAAACTCATTTATTGACGATGGTATTAAAAACAAAACATTTGGGGAAGTAATGAAGTATAGAGGAGGTGTTACTTCACTTTTAAATAATTATCACCGCTTATTAAGGGCAAAAGCAAAATTAATTTACACCCACTATTCCCCCTCCCTCGATTCCATCATCTACTGGTTCCTTAAAAAAAGCATTAACCTCTATGGTGAAGCATTAGTAAAAACATTTGCCTACGAAAAGCAAGGCTTTGGTTCAACAGATAGCGGTGTTGCTATTGTTAAAAAGTTCTGGAATAATAAAGGCTTTGATGAAGATGAACTGAATATCTATGACGGTTCCGGACTTTCGCCGCTCAACCGTGTTACTACTCATGCACAGGTGGAAATATTGAAATATGCTAAAACGAAAGAATGGTTTCCATATTTCTATAAATCCTTGCCAGACTACAACGGTATGACTTTGAAAAGCGGCACCATCAGCGATGTAAAAGGATTTTGTGGTTATCACAAAGCAAAAAATGGGAAAGAATACATTTTCTCTTTCCTGGTGAATAATTACAGTGGTAAAACTTCCGGTGTTGTAAATAAAATGTATAAAGTTCTGGATGAACTTAAATAGTCAGGAGATAGCAGGGCAAACACATCAAATTTCTTAGAGATTTTTTTTGAAAATCGAATTTTGGAACACGGATGACACGGGTCAGACGGATGAAAACGGATTTTTTGAATCTGCTTAGCAGAATAAATCAGGGTATATCCTACCAAATATTTATTTATTTTCACTAATGATAGATATTCCGTTATATAAAATTAAAAATCTGTGAAAACCTGCCTGCCGGTAGGCAAGTCCGTTCAATCCGTGTCATTCGTGTGCTGTATAGTCCGGTTTCAGATAAAAACTCTAATTTCAGCAATTAAATAAGTTTTAAATGAAAGAACAAAATTATAAAAATCACATACGACTACTTTTTTTATGGCATGGGTTAGTCTTTTTTGCCATCCTTGCATTAATTGTTGGCAGTATTATCAACCTGAAAAATTCAGCAAGTGAAAACAAATATTCTGCTTCATTATTGGTGGTGGTTTCAATTGTTCTTGCATTTATTTGGGCATTTGCAAGATTGTTTGCCTTAAAAGCCCAGGACCGTGCTATCCGTGCTGAAGAGAATTTTCGTTTTTTTATACTGACAGGTAAGCCTCTGGATAAACAATTAAGATTAGGACAGATAATCGCTTTAAGATTTGCCAGTGATGATGAATTACCTGCATTGGCAAAAAAGGCTGTTGACGAAAAACTTTCTCCAAAGCAAATTAAAGAGTCCATTCAAAGTTGGAAGGGGGATTATCACCGGGTGTGATCAAAAACCAAGATTTCTGAAGTAGCTGCCCAGATCAATTTTTAATAGCCAGGGTGAAGCAATGCCTGCTACCCAGATAAGAAAAATGAGAATTTTTCCTGCTAATGACATGTCTTGTATCAGGTG
>JBARSW010000043.1:0-3308 GCA_049644925.1 Chitinophagaceae bacterium
GCCTTGTTTGTTTCTGTTTGTAAAAAGTTGATTATTTTTTGAAAAATACCAGATTCGAAATAAGGCGAATCGGGACGGTTTATAAAAAAACAACGGAGTGTATTTTCTTTCAGACTCATTTTCTCAAAACCTAATTCAACTGCCAGTTTGCGGCAACGCACCGTAATAAATAAATCTTCTACCTGCTGTGGTAATGCACCAAACCTGTCTTCCAATTCCTTTTTCATCAATTTTAAATCATCTTCTGTCTCGCAATTATCTAATCGCTGATAAAGTGACAATCGTTCAGTAATATTTTCAACATAATCATCCGGCAAAAGAATTTCCAGATCAGTATCAATAGTACAATCCTGCACAAAGTCATCCTGCCTGGCTATTTCTTCTTTAAACAGTTCTTTAAAATCAGTTCTTTTTAATTCACGAATAGCTTCATCCAGAATTTTCTGGTACATCTCAAAGCCAATTTCTGCCATAAAACCACTTTGTTCTCCACCAAGCAAGTTCCCGGCACCCCTGATATCCAAATCCCGCATGGCAATTTGAAAACCACTTCCCAGTTCACTATGTTGCTCCAATGTTTGCAATCGCTTTTTTGAATCATTCGGCAAAGAACTCATCGGCGGAGCCAGTAAATAACAAAATGCTTTCTTATTACTTCTCCCTACCCTGCCCCTCAACTGATGCAGATCACTCAATCCAAACTGATGAGCATTATTGACAATAATGGTATTTACATTTGGAATATCCACTCCGCTTTCAACAATATTGGTACAAACTAATACATCAAATTTTCTGTCTATAAAGTCAAGGATATGTTTTTCCAGTTCATGTCCCTCCATTTGTCCATGAGCATAACCAATACTTAAGTCAGGGCACAGTGCCTGGATAATTGCTGCCATCTCTGCCAATCCTGCTATCCTGTTATAAATAAAGAAAACCTGGCCGGCTCTTTCTGTTTCAAAATAAATGGCCTCCCTTATAAAATCTTCATTATAAACCCGTACCTCCGTCTGTATTGGTTGCCTGTTAGGAGGTGGTGTATTCATAATACTCAGATCTCTTGCCCCCATTAATGAAAACTGTAATGTTCTTGGAATAGGAGTTGCTGTTAATGTCAGGCAATCAACTGCTGTACGCAATGTTTTGATTTTTTCCTTGTGCCCCACACCAAATTTCTGTTCTTCATCTACTACCAGCAAACCAAGCTCTTTAAATTTCACTTCTTTGCCCAGCAAACCATGGGTGCCGATAATAATATCAATTTTACCTTCTTCTAATTTCTTCAGCGTCTCCTTTTTTTCTTTGGATGATTTGAACCGGTTGATATAATCAATTGTAACAGGAAAATCTTTGAGGCGATCACTAAAAGTTTGAAAATGCTGAAATGCAAGAATGGTAGTTGGCACCAACACTGCTGCCTGCTTCCCATCCAGGCATGTCTTAAAAGCTGCACGGATGGCAACTTCAGTTTTACCAAAACCTACATCACCACAAACCAATCTGTCCATTGGCGAAGATGATTCCATGTCCTTTTTTACATCAGCAGTTGCTTTGCTCTGGTCGGGTGTATCTTCATAAATAAAAGACGCTTCCAGTTCCGTCTGCATATAATTATCAGGGGTGTGTTGAAAACCTTCCTGCGCCTTTCGTTTGGCATACAGCTTGATTAAATCAAAAGCTATTTCCTTAACCTTTGTTTTCGTTTTCTCTTTCAGTTTATTCCAAACATCACTTCCCAGTTTATTAACCTTAGGCACACTTCCTTCCTTACCAGTGAATTTGGCAATCTTATGAAGGCTGTTAATATTTACGTATAATATATCTGTGTCTTTATAAATAAGCCGAACTGCTTCCTGCAGGCGGCCATTCACTTCCAATTTTTGCAATCCACTGAAAATACCCACCCCGTGATTTATATGTGTTACAAAATCGCCGGGCTGTAATTCCCGGAGTGTCCGGAGTGTTATTGCTTTATTTTTATTATACGCCTGCTTGACCTTATACTTATGATAGCGTTGAAAAACCTGGTGATCTGTATAGCAAACTATTTTTTGATCTTCATCAATGAACCCTTCATGAATGGAAATATTAACAGGGTTAAATACAATTTCGCTCTTCCCGCCGGGTCCTGTTGTCAGGTCATCGAAGATACTCTTAAGCCTTTCCAGCTGTTTTGGATTCTCGGCAAATATGTATAGTTGAAAATTTTTTGACTCCCATGTTTTCAAATCTCTTATTAATAAATCAAACTGCCGGTTAAAGGATGGCTGTTCCCTTGTATGAAATTCAATTTCAAAATCAGCCAAATGAGACTGAAAACCAAATTCGACCAGGTGCTTTTTATTGAGTTCATATTCCAGGCTGGCAGCGGTAATAAAATCCTTTGTGCCAACATCTTTCTTAATTAATTTATCTTCCTGGTCTTCCTGTTCTTTTCGCCTGGCTGCTTTTTGCCCTGCAATTGTTGTATTTAACAGGAAAGATGCTTTTATTTCTTCCTGTAATCCCAGAAATGCCTGTAAGTCATCTTCACAATCCGCCAAATGAGCTTTGCAGCTTTCATAATCCTGCATCCACACTATTGTATTTTCCGGTAAAAAATCAAACAATGATATCCTTTCTTCACTGGTGAACTGAGTATTGATATTCGGGATAATGGTAACCTGCAATAATTTTCTTTCACTCAATTGTGTTTCCGGGTCAACAATGCGGATGGAGTCAACTTCATTGCCAAACAATTCTATCCGGTAAGGTTTTTCATTCCCAAAAGAATAAATATCGAATATTCCACCGCGGATGGCGAATTGCCCGGGTTCAAAAACAAAGTCAGTTCTTTCAAATCCATAATCGGATAGCTTCAGCAGTAACTGTTCAATATCCAGTGTATCTCCCGATTTAATATGAATAATATTGGAAGATAAAGTAGCAGGCAAAACTACTTTTTCAAATAATGCTTCAGGATAAGTAACAATAACTTTTTTATTTCCCCCGGAGGAAATCTTTGTTAATGCCTCGGCTCTAAGCATTACATGAGATGAATTGAGCAATTGATAATTCCTCCTGTTTTTAAAAGAAGAAGGAAAATAAAAAAGGTCTAATGCCGCTGTCAGGTTCTCAAAAGTATTGTGAAAATAAGCTGCTTCTTCTGCATCATTCAATACAATAATATGGTTGAGCTGAGAAGCGGATGGATGTAAAAAAGCAGCGGCTACTATAAATTGAGATGAACTACCCTGCAGGTTTTGAAGATATATTTTTTGTGGTTGGGCATAAGTAAGTCTGTCCACCAATTGAAAAAGGCGGGGGGT
>JBARSW010000044.1:0-7779 GCA_049644925.1 Chitinophagaceae bacterium
ATGTATTTCTCAAAGAAGTTAGAATGGTAAAGAACAGCCAAACATTTTTATTGGGCAAATTCAGCCTGAAAAAAAGATGGCTGAGTGTTTATATTGCAACCAGGGGGTTCAGGAGTTTTTTAACGACAGAACATAATGCCATTATTCATTTACTGGCAACACTTACTGTCATTGTCTTAATAATTCTTTTACCTGTTTCCCGGCTGGAGATTATTCTGCTGGTAATAGTAACCGGGCTGGTATGGGCTGCAGAATTATTCAATACAGCTATTGAAAAATTAATAGATTTTATTTCAATTGAAAAGGACTCTAAAATAAAATTCATCAAAGATGTTGCAGCCGCTGCTGTTCTCGTAGCAGCAGTGGTTGCATTTATTATAGGGTGCCTGATTTTTATTCCAAAATTTTAATATGCTAAAAAATATTTCGAATCAACCAGGCAAATTACCTGCTTCCTTGTCAGAACATCAATGGCTGCTGATTTCTGCCGGCTTTAGTTGTTTGCTGTTAGTAATAAGAATGGCGGCTACCACCACCATTGAATATATTTTTCTACCCTGGAATCTGTTCCTTGCCTTTGTGCCCTATTATATTACCAATTTGATTAAAAGGAATGTTGGTGTTATTGAGAATAGGTTTAAGTTATTAATGGCATTAATGGTATGGCTTTTATTTATACCCAACTCATTTTATATTATTACTGATCTTTTTCATTTCATTCATGTTCGTTCAGCACCAAAATGGTTTGATTTGTTATTGATCTTTTCTTTTGCCTGGAATGGGATATTGGCCGGCCTCATTTCATTGCGCCAGGTTGAAACGATTATTTCATTTGTAAAAGGCAAGGGTTATTCGGTTATTATTGTAGCGACAGTAATGTGGTTAAGCGGCCTTGGCATTTATATTGGTCGTTTTCTCCGTTATAACAGCTGGGATGTGATAACGGATCCGTTTTCATTGGCGGTTGATATTATCGATTTGATTATTCATCCGTTTCGTCATGAATTTGTCTGGAGTATGACACTAGGCTATGCAATATTTATGAGCTTGTTATATTTTACTATAAAGAAACTAAGTGAATCATTCATTGCAACAAAGTAAAAAAGTCTCCCTGAAACAGGAAGACTTTTGAAATTGAATATTATATTCTTTATTTAGTATTAAAAATCAAGACCCATTGCAAAATACCACATTGGTTTTCCTCTAAAGAAACTATTCATTTCCCAGGCAGCATCCACCCGCAGGAAATAGCCGAGCAATGTACTCCTTGCACCAAATCCATAGCCACCAGCAAACGGACCAATGCCACCTGCTTTTACTTTTATAGTTACAGGTGGTTGGTAGTACTGCACATTTGGCCTTTCCAATTTATCGTAAGCTCCATTCCAGGCAGTACCTAAATCAAAGAATTGTACAATCTGGAAATTACGGAGGAAGGCATTATTAATTGGTTTATTAAAGAACGAAGTAAATACAGGCACCCGTATCTCACTGTTCATAACAAATGCATTGTTCCCGTTAGCTACATTCTGAGAGAAGCCTCTCATATTTACTGCCAGTGATTGATAAGTATAAGTATTATCAGGATCCGGCTGATTGGCACTGTTGAATTTCGGGTTTAACCAATTGTCAACACCACCGAGATAATAAATAACTTTCTGACTGCCCCATGAAAAATCAGCGGCTGCACGGGTGGCCCAGATAATATTGCGGTAAATGGGTAAATAATGACGGGCATCAAAACCTGCATTGAAAATAAATTTACCTTCTGTTACTCTTACTTTATCCAATTGGGTAAACCAATCCATAAATATTTTATACCGCAATCCATTCCAGATATTTTGTGCAGGGTTACTGGTATTATCAAAAACATATTCGGCACTTACCTGCCCATAAGTTGTTTTTATATCTGAAATTTTAAGTGAAGTTGGGTCAACTGCATTAAAAATAATCCTGTCAAACCTTGGTCCAATGGATGCCCGCAGACTTTTTACCCGGTCAAAAGGATATTTAAGATTAACCAGATAGAAATTCTGGATTAGTTTCCCATTAAAATTTCCAATATTGGTTTGAAGTCCAACATTGGCTTTGCTCCTGAAATAAGTTCCGCCCCAATCCAATCTCTTTCGTTGGTTTAAGAAGGAGAAAACTACATCATAATCTCTAAGGTTAGGGTCAATACGAAAACCTCCAACAAATTTCAGATCTTCCATAAGGTCAGAAGTACCCATCCTGATAATTCCGTTAAATGCATTGTTATTAGAAAGATAAATTGGTCCATTGCCACCTGCATAAGGCTGAAATTTACTTTGTACAATCACAGTGTTATTAAAACCGGAAACTGCATAGTCTGTAAAAAATTTGGGGGGCCGGTATTCAAATACTTTGGCATTTTTCAATACTGCATCTTTTATTGTTTCATCAGCAATATCCGGGTTAGCAGCTTTTACACTATCCGTTTTTTCATTATCAAAACCGGTATTAAAAAAGTCAGTTTGTTTTTTTGAAAGGGTATCATTTTTTGTAACAATAGCTGCTTCTTTACGGGCTGCTTTTTTCTCTTCTTCAATTACTTTTCTCATGTATTCTGTTGGCCTTGCTGTTACATTCCGGCGACGCAGTGTATTCTCATCCACTTTTAACCGGTACAAAAGCTTGGTATCTCCCAATTTTACCACTTCACTTACCTGTTGGTTATCACCGGCAGTTCTTGTTTCCAGCATACTGCTCTGGTAATTGGTAAGCGGAAATACATAGGCTGAATCGTTGGTGAAGGAAACGTAGCCGACAGAATCAATATCGGTTTTGTTCCATTCCTTTAAAAGGCTGTCCACATCTTTGCGGGGTGGGTTGCGCAGTACTTCATCACCAATAAAAACCAACGTATCTAGTCCTGCTCTTTCTGTGCGGAAGAAACCGGCATAGCGGTTATTGATACCATTTTCATCACTAATAAAAGTAAAATGAGAGGTATTGTATTGTGAAGGATAACGGGCATTGCCAAACTTCAGGTCAGAGAGTTTGGAAATTTGTTTGAAGTCTGACTTGTTCCAGTTATCAATCATGTAAATATTGAAATGCTTGCCCGGCAAAGAATCATCACTGCTTGCTGCAAGCGCAGAAGGCCGGTTACTGGAATAAAGAATTCCTGTTTTATTGGGAAAAGCCACAAACGAAGGGTCAAGGTCATCGTAAACATCATTGGTTACCTGCTCAATAGTTTGTTTATCTATTTTATAAATGAAAATATCTGTTTGGCCACTTCTTACTGCACTGAATAAAAGGGTATTATTGTCCAGCATATATTTCATATCCTGAACCTGGTCAAATTTTTCTATTTCCTGTTTCCAGAGTTTTACACGGTTCACCAGGTCGTACACGAAGAATTTTGTTTTTCCTTCTTCATTATATAAAACAGCAAGGCGGGTTCCTTTGCCATCCCATGCCAGTAATGGATAGTTGGGGTGTTTATCATCTTCACGGGTACGAACACCTTGTTTCAATAATATTTTTCTGTTTACAAAATTTTCCATCAGTACCACTTCGTAACGGCCCTGCTTAAATTCCACCAAAGCATAAGTAAAACTCCTGGGAACCGGGTTGGCATTAAAGCGGAAATAATCTTTTTTGCCGATGTCTTCACTTACAGATAACTGTCCTCTTGGAGTATTCCGCCGGCCACGGATATCTTTGAAATATTGTGTTTGGACATCGGTCATGAAATCTTCCAATAAATTTTTGAATTTCTTTTTAGCAATTTTATAGGATGCATTATTGAGGTTGCGGTAAATACGGGCCAGGTAAAGGAAATAAGTGGTTTTGCTTTTTCCGTACTTGTCGGCAATGTATTTCCAGAACGATTGTCCGGCCAGTAATGGTTTATCAAATGCAAACTGGTAAAAATTATTGTATTCGCCGGCCAGCATTACACCTCTCAGGTCATCATCCAGCCGGGTGTTCCAGTTTTCAGCAGCATAGGCAATATATCCGTCGGTTAACCATTTAGGAAGATCCAGCAATGCCTGGTTAGCTGCAAACTCACCAAGGTCGTCACCAAAGAGCAGGTTGTCCACCAGCACTTTTGCAATACCTTCTCGTATTTGACGGCGAAGATTGTCATGATTGCCATCATAGTAAACAATCATTTTATTATTAACCAGTTTGGTTACGCCACCAGTATTTTGCCAGTCAATACCAATACCGATATTAGACTGCTGCATTTCATCATAATTATTGTAAATAATAATATTGATGCGGCGCTGTATGCCATATTCTACAAACTCTTCAATAGAAGGTAATTCAAGCTCTGCCACCTGGGCCACATATTTACCCAATCCTAAACCATCCTGGCTGAAATAACTGTTGAAGTTATCCGTTTGGTAATATTTCCATTTAAACTTCTGGTATTGAACACGGTTCTTTCCAAACTCCACCGTATTTACTTGTGCTACTGTTTCCATACTTATAAATACGGAAAGGCAAACAATCATCAGGCTAGTTACTTTCTTCATAGTCTTTTTGTGTTTCAAACAATTTCTCCGGGCCAAAAATAGATGTTTTGTACTTTTGGATTATTCTAAAATGTCTCCCCCGTAGGGATTTGGAGAGGCTTTTATAAAAGTACGAAAAAAACCATCCATGTTATCAGTTAAGTCATTCACTTTTAGTCCGGTCCAGGAGAATACATATATTTTGTATAACGCAAAAGGGCAGTGTTGCATTATAGACCCGGGCTGTTATTTTCAAAAGGAAAGGGACGAATTAAAAACGGCTATCGAAAAGACAGGCCTGACCCCTGTTTTGCTGCTTAATACCCATTGCCACCTGGACCATGTTTTTGGAAATAAATTCGTACATGACACCTGGGGACTACCCCTTCACATTCACGAAAAAGAAAAACAGGTACTCGATTTTGCTCCACAATCCGGAATGATGTACCAATTACCCTTTAACAATTATGATGGCCCTTTGGTTTACTTAAAAGAAGGAACTAACCTCACTCTGCCGTTTTCCATAGATGAAGAGGGAAAAGGTGACGAATTGGAAATCCGCTTTACACCCGGCCACTCACCCGGAAGTGTCTCTTTTTATCATAAAGCCGGTGGTTTTATAATTGGTGGTGATGTATTGTTTAATGGCAGTGTGGGCAGAACCGATTTACCGGGTGGAAATTTTGACACATTAGCAATTAGCATTCACACTCAAATATTCACCTTGCCAGATGAAACGAAAGTTTATTCGGGACATGGGCCGGTAACTACGGTTGGGTTTGAGAAGAGGAATAATCCGTTTGTGAGAGTGTATTAAATGTGTAAGTAAGATGAAAGAGTAAACTCTTATCATGAAAAACATGGTTTTTACTATTTTGATCTGTGTGACTTTTGCAGTCATGGTATTAGGGACATTTTATTTCTGGCTTAAAGCAAATAAAATATTGTGGAAATACAGGCGAAATTTTCCCGGTGCATTTACTGCTATTTCTCCTGATGAAAAAATTTTGATAAAAAGATATCTTAGAAATTCACGTCTTTTTTTCTTTGGTGGGATTTTAATTATTATCCTGTTTTATTTTGTGTTTGGAATTAGTGGATTTTTCGAAAAATAAATCTTTTGAGGTGCTTAAAGCCTGAAAGGCTTCAATTTGAGTAGCTCCGGGTGAAGCCCGGGGTAATAGAACATATGAATCAACCTCAACCCTAACGGGGTTGAATATGTAATTACAGAAGAAATTTTTCATCAAAATTAATTCCGTTTTCCAATTGCATTTATGTTTTTCAATTACACCCCAGATATACTTATCAATTCAGCTTCTGAAGTTAAGGGAATACCCGGATGCCTATGTTTTGTGCTGAATACTATTTGATAAAATATTTGTTTATACGTACTCAAAGCAAAAATTTTGTGTTTTACAAAAACATATTCAACCACTTTGTGGTTGCATGGTCACCTTTTTCTTTTTCCGCAGGCCTTGCCTGCGGCTATTCAAGTTTAAGTCCTTCGGACTAAAATGTAGCACCTCAAAATACTATTTAGCCCAACTTTTTTCGGGAAAGAAAAATCAAAATAGAAGCAATATAAAAAAGACTACACCCCAAAACAATAATAATAATCCGAAATAATAGATTCCCCTCTGGAAATCCTTTTTGATCCTTTTTTCATATAGGTATGTTGCTTCGTATTCTTTGTCTTTGATCAAATCACCGGTGTAATCGGCATCCATCCTTTCAAATTTTTCCTTTAGCCTTTTCTGGATAAACATAAAAAGTAAACCAGTGATAATTAATATGAAAGGAAAGGCAAACATCTTCTTAACAAAATTGGTTATTTTAAAAACCTTCCAATCACCGGCATTTTCTCAAATTCCTTTCTTTCCACATTCAGCACAAGTATTGCAAAAAGTCCAATAAATGCTACTGCTGCCCCACGATTGAGCCACCTGTTCAGATCAAATTGGATAAAGCCCTGGTGTAAGCCAAACAACAGCAGGCAAATAACTATATAGGCAATTAATTTTTTCCAGGCATAAGGAATAGGGTAATGTATTTGTCCTAATTGATAATTTACCACCATCATAAAACCATAGCAAAGTACGGTGGCAATAGCACAGGCCATATAACCAAGAATAGGAATGAATATCCAGTTAAATAAAATGGTAATGGCTGCGCCACCCAGGGTTATCCAGGCACCGGTCAGATTCCGGTTTTTAATTTTATACCAGATAGAAAGATTATAATAAATACCAAGAAAGATCTTTGCGGTCATAAGTATCGGTACCACCTTCAATCCGGTATAATATTCCGGGCGACGGGTTCCCATAAAATATTTCCAGATGTCAAGAAATAATGTAACACCTAGAAAACAGAAACAACAGGCGATGACAAAAAATTTCATAACCCTGGCATAAGTTCTTTGCGCATTTTCGCTGGTAGATTGCTTAAAAAAGAACGGTTCTGCACCCATCCTGAATGCTTGTATAAAAAGTACAATCAGCACGGCCAATTTGTAGTTGGCAGAATAAATGCCTGATTGCGAAAAGGCATCTTCTGTAGTACCCGGGAGTAATTTCAACAGCATGATCCGGTCAATTGTTTCATTAATCATTCCCCCAAAACCGACAATAATCAGTGGCCAGCTATAACTCATCATTTCTTTCCAGAATCCGGGATTGAGACGGAAGCGGAATTGAAGAAATTCTTTGGAGAGCAGTAATAATGTAATACCACTTGCAGCCAGGTTGGAAAGAATTACATAACCCAAACCAATTTCAGGTTTATAAAGGGAGGCAAAAAAGTTATTAGCACCACGGTCAAATGCACCTTTACAAATAACCAGGAAAAAGATTACAAGCCCTACATTGATAAGTATATTCAGGATCTTAACCGCAGCAAATTTCCTTGGTCTACCTGTATGTCGCAGTTTTGCAAAAGGCATTACGCTTAATGTATCAAGTGCAACAATCAGGATAACCCAGGTAATATATTCCGGGTGGTTTGGCATTTCCAGAAACGTTGCAAAACTTTTACTCAAAAAAAGCAACGAACCAGTAAGCAGCAGGGTGGTTATAATAATTGAGGAAGAACAGGTATTGTAAACTTTCTCTTCGGGTTGTAATGCTGAAAAACGGAAATAAGAAGTTTCCAATCCATATGTATAAACAATATTCAGAAAGGCAGCTATGGTAAAAAGAGTACTTATTTTTCCATATTCTCCTGAGGCAAAAACGGTAACCAGCAGCGGTGTCAGCAGATAATTTAAAAATCTGCCGAAAATACTGCTTGC
>JBARSW010000045.1:0-1975 GCA_049644925.1 Chitinophagaceae bacterium
GTTCAGGATGCAGTGGACCGGGTTATAGGCGGATTGGAAAAGAAAAACAAAATCATTTCACCGGAAGAAAAGAAAATAATTGCTTTTCACGAAGCCGGCCATGCTATTTGCGGATGGTATCTGGAACATGCTTATCCCTTATTGAAAGTTACCATTGTACCAAGAGGTACTGCTGCATTGGGATATGCACAATACACTCCGAAAGAGCAGTACTTATATAATACGGATCAATTGAATGACCAGATATGCATGACATTGGGAGGAAGAGCCAGTGAAGATATTTTCTTTGGAAAAATTTCTACGGGTGCCCAGAATGATTTGCAGCAGATAACAAAGATTGCCTACTCAATGATTACTGTTTATGGCATGAACGATAAAGTGGGTAATGTAAGTTTTTACGATCCGCAACAGGAAAATGCATTTATTAAACCTTACTCAGACGAGACGGCTAAGATGATTGACCATGAAGTAAGGAAGTTGATAGATGAGGCATACATTAAAACAAAGAATCTGCTGATTGAAAAAAGAGGTGATGTAGAAAAACTGGCTCATGCTTTACTGGAAAAAGAAGTATTATTTCAAAGTGATGTGGAAACGCTTATTGGTAAACGTCCTTTTGAAGAAAAGAAGTCGCTGGTCTCTGATGAACCTCCAATTGAACCGGTTTTGGGAGAATCTGCCATCGTTACTCACCCGGAAACGGATGTAAAACCAATTGATGAACAAACCGGACATCCGGAAATCAGCTCATCTAATTAATATGAATTCATATGAATGTTTCTCCATCTAAAGAGAATATTTTAAAAAACATAAGGAAGGCGTTGAGTCACTCAACGCCTTTGCCATTTCCGCAGAGTGAAGGTAATCAACCCATTTTTCCTCCATTAGAACAGGATGCGGAAGTGGAATTTGCTGAAAAGTTTACCAGTTTACAGGGTAAGTTTATTTATTGTATCAACCGGCAGGAACTGGCGTTTCAGCTGACAAGCCTTATAAAAAAACAGGATTGGCAAAAAGTTTTTTGCCTGGAAGATAAATTGACAGAATCATTTGGCGGACAACTGGATGAAAGGCTGGTTAAAACAGATTTAGCATCCTGTGATGTTTCAATAACCGGTTGCGAATACCTTGTTGCAAGAACTGGAAGTATTGTCTTAAGTGCTGCCCAGCCCCAGGGCCGCAGCACCAGTGTATATGCACCCATTCATATTTGCATTGCATTTACCAATCAATTGGTTTATGATGTAAAAGACGCTTTGCTGGCTGCCAAAGAAAAATATGGAAACAACCTGCCATCGCTGATCACCTTTGCCACCGGTCCCAGCCGTACAGCCGATATTGAAAAAACATTGGTAGTAGGAGTACACGGACCAAAAGAAGTGTATTTGTTCCTGGTAGAAGCATAATTCGTATAACAGATTTACGCTGATTAAAGTTACCTGGACAATATACTGTTTGCATTTTAACTTTTTTTGCATCCCCCGTATTTTCGTTGCATAGCTTATCTTTATACCATGACAAGTCAGGGAGTATATAATTTATTTGTTTATGGCTCACTTCGAAGTGGGTTTCATAGTCATGCATATGAATATATCAGCCGTTATTTTTTATTGATAGGAGAAGCGAAGGTGAAAGGGAAATTATTCGATATGGGAAACTTTCCTGCAGCAAACCCAGTGGAAGATGATTTTTATATTATTGGTGAATTATATCACATTAAGAATGAAAATGACTTCTCCTGGGCCATTGGCCAGTTAGATGATTATGAAGGGGTGAATGTAGAACTTGGTGAAGTACAGATGTACCGCCGTGAAATAACAGAAGCATTTATAAACGGACAACATTTTCCCGCCTGGATTTACTGGTTTAACGGAGATGTAAGTGGAAAACCGGTTATTGCTTCCGGAGATATGTTAGAATACTTGCGACTAAAGAAATGATTGTACCGGGTGTTGTTACCTCACGATAAAAAAAT
>JBARSW010000046.1:0-11949 GCA_049644925.1 Chitinophagaceae bacterium
GATGGGGAGACAGGGTATAAGCCGGAACCTTAAAAAAATTAGTTTTTTATAGTATCAAAATAATTCCTGAAATATAATAACTGATACTTTACCGAATTTTTCCAGTAAGTCCAGTCATGTTTTCCCGGCCTTTCAATATAATCATGAGGAATTTTTAGCTGTACCATTTTTTCGTGTAATGCATGATTAACATTATAAAAGAAATCTTCAGTCCCGCAGTCTATGATAATTCCTAAAGTATCTTTTGGATAATTTTCTATTTGTGTGATAACTGAATAGTTCTTCCAGTTTTCTGCATAGTTTACAGTATCACCAATTTTCTGCGACAGTTGCCAATTTTTTTTAAAAGGCTGCAAATCCACACCGCCACTCATACTTCCACAGGCGCCAAACACATCTGCATGCCGAAAGCCCAGAAATAATCCGCCGTGCCCGCCCATACTTAATCCTGTTATTGCTCTAGCTTTCCTGTTTTTTATTGTAGGATAGTGCGCATCAATAAAATCAGGTACTTCTTTACTGATATAAGTTTCAAAACGGACTGAAGAGTCAACGGGACTATCCACATACCAGCTGTTGTAACCGCCATCAGGACAAACAATCATCAACTGATATTTATCCGCATAGTCTTTCAATTCCGGAACTCTTAATATCCAGTTTGCATACCAGCCACCATGCCCATGTAATAAATAAATAACAGGAAGAGGAATTGTTTCATCCTGGACTACCACTGGTTTTATTACCACACATTTGTATTCTTTTTGCATGGCCGTACTGTAAATACTAACGGTGTCAACAGTAGCTGCCGAAGCTATTGATGTTATTACAACTAAGAGGGCAGCAAAAAAGAAATGTTTCATTATTTAAAGGTAAAAAAAAAGGAAGTATTTCTTTTGGTGAAATGCTTCCCTTAATTGAATTAATTGTGTTCTCTTTTTTTAGAAACCTTTTTTCTCCTGTGCTTTTTTCATTGGGTTTAATTCCTGGGGACCTGGAGGGCCGCCACCGCCTCTTCTTCTTCCCATTGTTTGTTTAAAGACACTAAACTTAGATGGTGCAGGCATTGTATTCCAGCTGTTATTGGACTCATTGATATCAGCTGTTTCTTTTAAAGGGTCAAGTTTTATGGATGCCACTTCTTTATCCTTTATAAATGTTTTAATCACTTTGTTTTCATTCAGCCTCCAAACCTGTGCAGGGATTTTCTCTACTTCTTTTGAACCGTCTTTATAATTCCATTCAATTATTATAGGCATTACCAGTCCGCCTTTGTTGCTGAATGTAAGCTCATACATATTTCTATTACCATATTTTTCTTTCTCCTCATCCGTTAGTCCCTGAGTTTTCATTCCGGGAATGGTAACTTCATATTTTGTGGTATCATATTTTTCAATACCCCTTGCATACCTCCAGTAATAGTCACGAAGTGAAGTATCTGCATCTGTCTGGAAAGTTATTTTTTTATCATCCCGGTTCCTGATTTTTGAAATATCATCAAATGAAGGAAGCTGTGGTTTAGCCACACTCATTTTCATGGTTGTTTCTTTGGTTTCAAAAGGTTCTGTATCCATATTTGCTTTTGCATATTTCACCGTATCCAAAGAAATGTCACAGGCATCAGTGCCATAGAACCATCCTCTCCAATACCAGTCAAGGTCTTCACCGCTGGCATCTTCCATTGTGCGGAAGAAGTCGGCAGGTTCAGGATGTTTAAAGGCCCATCTCCTGGCATATTCTTTAAATGCATAATCAAATAATTCACGGCCCATGATTGTTTCTCTAAGAATATTCAGCGCTGCTGCAGGTTTTGAATATGCATTTGCTCCGTATTGAACAATATTTTCACTGTTCGACATAATTGGATCCAATTGATCTTTGGATAATTTCATATAGTCAGTAATGGTATTTGCGGCACCTTTTCTACTGGGGAATTTATTGTCCCAAAGTTCTTCAGTCAGGTATTCAACGAATGTATTAAAACCTTCATCCATCCATGCCCACTGACGTTCATCACTGTTTATGATCATGGGGAAAAAGTTATGGCCAACTTCGTGAATGATAACCCCTAGCATTCCATTTTTTGTGCCTTCGCTGTAAGTGCCGTCTTTGTCTGTTCTTCCAAAGTTGAAGCAGATCATCGGATACTCCATTCCACTCGATGCTTCTACACTTTGTGCAACAGGGTAAGGGTAAGGAATAGTGAATTTTGAATATGTTTTTATAGTATGAGCCACTGCTTTGGTAGAAAAAGGACGATAAAGACCATAGGCTTCTTTGGCATACAAACTCATGGCCATAACTTTTTTACCTTCAATTTTTAACGGCATGGCATCCCATACAAATTTTGGGCTGCTTCCCCATGCAAAATCCCGTACATTATCTGCTTTAAAAATCCATGTCTTCTTTTTCGTAGTATTATTTTTTTCGGCTGCTTTTGCTTCATCTAATGTTACTATTTCTATTACATCAGTTGCTGTTTGTGCTTTTTTCCAGCGGGACAACTGAGCAGGGGTTAGCACTTGTGCATAATTCTGGCCTTCACCAGTAGCGCCAATTGTATGGTCGGCAGGCACTGTCATCTGTACTTTAAAGTTGCCAAAGGTTAAAGCAAATTCACCACGGCCGGTAAATTGCTGATTTTGCCATCCTTTAAAATCACTATAAACACAAAGTCTTGGATACCATTGTGCCATTGTGAATTCATAGTTGCCATCTTCCGGAAAAAATTCATACCCACCACGACCACCGCGGCCCATACGATCTACTAATTTATAATTCCAATCAAGTTTAAAAGTAAAACGCTGACCCGCTTTTAATACTCCAGGAAGTTCTACCCTCATCATTGTTTTATTGATCGTATATTTTAATGCTTTGCCATTGTCATCTGTTAAACTGGTTATTTTGAATCCGAATCCGTTATCCTGTTTAACATCCTTTGCCTGGTCCAGTTGCTGAGGGCTTACCTGCCTGCTCATTGTATTGCTGCTCTGGTAGTTTGCATTATTTACAGAGCTATGCTGGTTCTCATCCAACTGTAGCCATAAAAAAGTAAGTTCGTTGGGAGAATTATTAAAGTAGGTCACTGTTTCACTCCCTGTTAATTTCAGATTTTTTTCATCGAGTTCACATTTGATATCATAATCACATCTTTGTTGCCAGTA
Source organism: Chitinophagaceae bacterium (assembly GCA_049644925.1). Taxonomy (GTDB): domain Bacteria; phylum Bacteroidota; class Bacteroidia; order Chitinophagales; family Chitinophagaceae; genus JJ008. The sequence continues at coordinate 3,162 of JBARSW010000046.1, forward strand.
TTTGGGGCCGGGAGCACCACTGGCACTCCGGTATTCATTTGGAGTAGGGAATGAAATGCCCATTTGCTCAAACTTATTACCATGATTGCTGCCGGGATTGTTTTGTATGTTTTGGGCAACAACTGCAACCCCGGAACAAACAACAATCAATAAACAAGTAATGAAATTTTTCATTTTTTTGATTTTATAATGACGAATATCTTTCAAAGGCGATTTTTAATGCTAAGCTGAACACGGCAGCAGAGATAAAAATTACCCATTCCCTGCGATTAAGTTTTGTGATGGTAAAAAGAGCCTGGGCCACAATCAAAATGGTGGCAACTACAACAATTTGCCCTGCTTCCAGTCCAACATTAAATCCAAATAAACCCATTCCAAGACTCTGGTCTTTGGCAAGCATAAATCGGATAGTGTTGGCAAATCCTAAACCATGTATTAACCCAAAAAATAAGGCCAAAAAATAATTGATACGGATTGATTTTGGGGTAAATTTTTTCTGGAAGAGATTACTTATAGCTGTTATTACAATGGTGCAGGGTATTAAAAATTCTACCCAATTGTTGGGGAAACGAATAATGTCTAATACACTTAAAGCCAATGTAAGAGAATGGCCGATTGTAAAAGCAGTTACAAGTATTAAAACCTGTTTCCAGTCTTTTAATATGTAAATAGCAGCGAGTACAGTAATGAAAAGCAGATGATCAAGTGCATCCCAACTAATTATATGCTCCCAGCCAATTCCAAAATATAATTTAAAGTCGCTCATGCAATTATTAAAATTTTCATCGAACCAAAATACTAATTTTATCGTCCAAACTAAGATTGAAAATAAAACAGGGTTTTGTAAAAATAAAAATTATAGTGCCAATGGCAGCATTACTCAATAAGTGGCTTTTTTTATCATTACTTCCCTTGTATTTATTCGACAGAGGAATTTTTGAACTCGGGGGAACTCATTTCACCCCAGGAAAGCAAATAGGACTTCACCCTTTCCATGTAAGTGTAGTGGAAATGGAGCATAATCCTTCCGACAAAACCCTTGAAATCAGTTGCAAGACATTTACAGATGACTTTGAGGTGATACTTGCAGACACTTATAATGCAAAGGTTGATCTTATTAACCCAACCAATAAACCCGCAATGGATTCACTGGTAAAAAAATATATTATTTCTCATTTGTCCGTTAAAGTTAATGGACAACCGGTTAAATTTTCTTATGTAGGATTTGAACATGAAAAAGAAGCTGTATATGGATACCTGGAGGTTTCAAATGTTGTTTCTGTTCATAAAATTGATGTGTCAAACAGCCTGATGTATGACCTGTTTGATGATCAGGTAAATATTATGCATATTTCGGTGGGAGGAAAGAGAATAAGCACAAAACTTAATTATCCTGATAAAATTGCTGTATTCAATTGGTAGAAAGTAACCAAAAACTGCCATCAATCTTCCATAGCCTCTTTTAATTCATCGCTGAGTGTAACTAATACTTTATCTATCCGGTGACCGTCCATATCTATTACTTCAATTTTAAAACCTTTCCATTCCAATTTGTCACCTGTTTTGGGAATTTTTTCAAGATCATGTAAAATAAACCCCGCCAATGTATCAAAATCATGTTCCCCTTCATTCATCCATTCTGCTTTTTCAAACCGGGTAAGAAAGTCATAAAAAGGAATTTGTCCGTCAATCAAAAAAGTGCCATCATCCCTGCTTATAATCTCGTAATCAGGTACATCCGGTTGTGGAATGTCACCAACAATTGCTTCCAGAATATCATTTAATGTAATAATGCCAAGCACACTTCCGTATTCGTCAACTATAAAGCAACAATGGAGTCTTGATTGTTTAAATGTTTCCAATATCTGATAAGCTGAATTATTTTCCGGTACAAATAGTGCCGTTTGCATGATGTCTTTAAAAAGTGTATTGTCGGGACTTATATACAGATCTTTAATGGATACAACTCCCTTTATATTATCAATCTCGCCATCGCATATTGGATAAACGGTATGTGGTTCCTTTAATATTTTTTCTTTGATCTTATCTTCATTGTCATCCAGGTTGAACCAAACAATATCGCTACGGTGAGTCATCAGGGATGTGATATTCCGGTCGCCAAGGTGGAAAACTCTTTCAATAATATCCTGTTCGGCTTCATCTATTGTTCCTGCTTCTGTGCCTTCGCCAATCAGTGTTTTGATTTCTTCTTCCGTTACTGCATCATCTTTCGACCGTTTGATATTGAAAATACTGAAAAACAGATTGCTTGTTTTATTCAACAGCCACACAAAAGGATGAGTAAGCAGTGCAAAGGCATTCATTGGTCCGGCTACTGCTTTAGCAATCTTATCAGCTTTCAGTAAACCAATCCTTTTTGGTATCAGTTCACCAAAAATAATGGAGAGGAATGTAACCAGCACCACAATGATGGTAGTGGAAATAGTATCAGCATAAGGTTTTAGGATCTCTATTTTTTCAAAACCTGGCTGTAGGTACCTGGCAAATCTCTCTCCGGAATAAACACCCGTAAGAATTGCAATAAGTGTAATTCCAATTTGAGCTGCTGAAAGAAACTTTTCGGGGTTGTTTGCTAATTCCAATGCTTTTTTTGCTCTTTCATCTCCTTTTTCAGACTGGTTTTCGAGCCGTGACTTTCTGACAGATACGAGGGCAATCTCAGAAATAACAAAAAGGGCATTTATTAATATCAGTAAGAGTAAAATAAAAATCTCCATTTAAGAAACAAGTTGATTATCGAAGATAGTGAATCCAAATTGTTTGGTAAAAAGGGTGCCTGTAAAATACCCTGCTGCCAATCCCAGCAGCATTCCGCCTAAAATATCGAAAGGATAATGCACCCCTACATAAACTTGTGCATAAGCAATAGCAGCTGCCCATAAAAAAATCAGCCATGTCCAAATCTTTAACAAATGCCGGAAACTGATGAAAAAGAAAGTTGCCATACCAAAATGATTGGCTGCGTGATTGGAAGTAAATCCATATCCGACAGGGCACCTGGCCAGTAATCGTAGTTGTGATAAAAAATCGGGATTATTGCATGGACGGACCCTCTCAAAACTATGTTTAAGAATATATGTTCCGACAATGTCTGTAAGAGCTATTGTAGAAATAAAAAAGACAATCCACCATATACTATTTTTTCTGAAATTCATGAGCAGGAAAACCAACAGGAACAAATAAAGCGGAATCCAGATCATTGCATTCCTAAGGTAGGGCATGGTTGAGTCAAAAAATGAGTTGGCCCATTCACTATTTATTTTTTTAAATAAGGAATGATCCAATTCCAAAAAACTTTTTCTGAGGTTTATCCCTAAAAAGTACATACAGACAAAAGTAGTGTATCCGTATTAAGTAGTTAAGCTGTCTGGTTTAAATAAGTACTTGAAGGTATTGTTATAATGGTTTTTATTCTATTGCTTTGTATCTTCCCCAAAGAGGGTTAATGTTGCTTACATGTTACTAGTAAAATTAAAAATACCAAAAACACTATTATGGATGACAAATCTGTTTGTCATCTTCTTACTGATTTTTACATTATTCAGGCTGGCAACCTTCCTGGCTTTTAGGCCCAATGGGGTTTCTTTTACCGATGTAATACCATCATTCCTGATGGGCCTGCGTTATGACCTTCGGTGGATTGCCATTATACTCCTGCCAATTGTTTTATTGAGTATTTTTCCAAAGTTGTCCCCCTTCTATTCATCCCGGAATAAAAAATGGTGGACATGGTATCTTGCAATTGTAACGTTCTTTGTTTTTTTCTTTTTTGCGGCTGGATTTGGGAGCTTCTCCTATAATCGTACTCCCCTGGATGCAGGAGCTATGAATTTTGTGGAAGACCCGGTAATTTCCCTGAAGATGATGTTTCAAACTTACCCCATGGTTTGGATGATTATAGGTTTGATAGTGGCAGTTCTTTTTTTCCGCTGGATGTACCATCGAAGTCACTGGCAGGTAGTAAACCAAACAGACGGGAAGGGGATATCCCACACAAAGAAATTTTTTGTTTTCACCACTTTATTATTTGGGTTTTTTATTTATGGAACTTTTTCCTGGCCTCCGCTAAGCCGGAATGATTGCTTTCGGTTTAAGAACAGTTTTAAATCTTACCTGGCAATAAATCCTTTACAAAATTTCTTTGCTACATTAAGATTAAGAAAGCCGGATTATAACAGAGAAAAAGCTAAAGCAGTTTTTCCTGTAATAGCTGAATGGTTACAATTACCTGAAAAAGATAATTTCTCCTACCGCCGGGAAATAGGTCCACGCAGTAATGCACTGGAAAGTAAACCGAATATTGTATTAGTACAGTGCGAATCCTTCAGCATGTATAAAAGTACAATGAGTGGTAATCCTTTAAACTCAACTCCTTTTTTTGATTCCATCTGCCGAGAGGGTGTATTTTTTGAACGCTGCTTTACTCCGCATTTTTCAACTGCACGGGGACTTTTTGCTATCTTAACCGGGATTCCTGATGCACAATTATTCAAATTTTCCAGTCGAAATCCGGAGGCAGTAAAGCAACGAACTATTGTTAATGACCTGCAGGAATATGAAAAGCATTATTTTCTGGGAGGAAGTCCGGAGTTTAATAATTATGAAGGTTTGCTGAATAATATTAAGGGACTTAAAATGCATACAGAAGATACATTTAAAGTTCCTAAAGTAAATGTATGGGGAATAAGTGACAATGACCTGTTCCGGGAAGCAAACGAAGTTTTCCGTAAGCAGGACAAACCTTTTTTTGCATTTATTCAAACTTCAGATAATCATCGTCCTTATACTATCCCAAAAAAGGATTCTGACTTTGTAAAGAAATTTGTTCCAGATATAGAATTAAAAAAATATGGCTTTGAATCTTTGGATGAGTTCAACTCATTTCAGTATTCAGATTATTGCTTTAGAAAATTTATTGAAGCGGCACAGCGGGAAACTTATTTTCATAATACAATTTTTATTTTTGTTGGAGACCATGGAGTAGCAGGAAATGCAGATGCTATTTACCCCCCCGTGTGGACAGAGCAACGGCTAACAGATGAACATGTGCCACTTTTATTTTATGCACCGGATTTGCTGGCACCACAAAGGAGATCGGAAGTGGTCTCGCAGATTGATATTTTACCCACCGTAGCAGGCATGTTAAATCAGTCTTATGTAAACACAACTTTGGGAAGGGATTTACTTGATCCCCAAAAGAAAAATAATTTTGCATTTATCACCAATACGGCAGATGGAATAGGTATGGTTACGGATGATTTTTATTATACCCGTAATATTAATTCCGGGGAGGAGCAACTGAACCCCATTCATGTAAATGCTTCACGGTTAAGCAAACAACAAAAAGATTCTGTTAAGAAAAAAATTGCCGAATTTACTTCAGCCTATTATGAAACAGCAAAATATATGCTGATGAATAATAAAGATGATTAATTCAGCTTTTTTGCTACTATTATCATTCTTGGCGTTTTCCTGACATCGTAATGACTGAACTGATAATCACCAAATACTTCCTGAACCTGCAATCCCTGGTAGCTGAGCATATCTGTAAAATCACCTAAAGTAAACTTAGCCACTTTCTCAGTGTATTCTAATGGTTTGGACAAAGAAGAATCTACTACAATTATTTTTTTGTAAAAATGAGTTTCATCATCCCACCGGCGAATGGTATAGGATGTTCCATCAATCAGCCTGTAGTCATTCTTTACCAGGGTTTCTTCTGCAAAATGTACATTTAGATAATCTATAACAAAAACACCGGTAGGTTTCAGACTTTTCGCAATGGTACGGATAGTATCATCATGTTCTCTCCTGGTTTTAAAATAACCAAAGCTGGTGAAAAAATTAAACGCATAATGAAAGTAATTCCCCCAAAAAGGCAGCCGCATATCATGAACAAAGAAATCAAGGTTTTCTTTCTCAAATTTTTTGGCAAAAAGAATACTGTCCTCAGAAATATCAATTCCGGTAACAGTATAACCAAAAGAAGTCAGCGTTTTACTATGACGTCCTTTTCCACAGGCAACATCTAACATACGGCTTGCTGGTAAAGGCTGGAGGTGATCAATAAGTTTTTTAATGAAGTTTTCTGCTTCTTTTTCATCCCTTTCAAAATATAATTTGTGATAAAAGGGGGAGTTAAACCAGTCTTTATACCATGTATTTTCGGACATCTGCAAATATAACCACAGTGAAAAAATATTTTATTGTTTTTTCATTCAGGATCTGATAAATTATTTATTTATGATTTAACTAATTGCTCTAAGTATACTTATGTATTTTTGCAGTCACATTTATTTAAAACCTTAAACCCTATAAAGTGGCTTTAATAAAGAGTATTTCCGGAATCAGGGGAACAATTGGTGGTAAACCCGGCGAGAACCTCACACCGGTGGACATTGTAAAATTTGCAGCAGCTTTTGGAACAATTATCGCAGAAAACGGGCAATCAACAAAAATTGTAATTGGCAGAGATGGCCGCATCAGTGGTGCCATGGTGCAAAACCTGGTAGTGAATACCTTAATTGGTTTGGGTATTGATGTAATAGATTTGGGATTATCTACTACTCCAACGGTAGAAGTTGCTGTTAAAATGGAAAATGCTGATGGAGGAATTATCCTCACGGCAAGTCACAATCCCAAAGAATGGAATGCATTAAAATTACTGAACGGAGAAGGGGAATTTATTTCTGCTGAAACAGGCCTTAAAGTTCTTGAACTGGCAGCTAAAGAACATTTTTCTTTTGCATCGGTAGATAAATTAGGAACAGTAAAAATGGATGACAGCTATATGCAAAAACATATTGATGCCATTCTGGAATATCCTTTGGTTAATGCAAAAGCTATTGCTAAAAAGAATTTTAAAGTAGTGGTAGATGCCATTAATTCAACCGGTGCCGCATTTGTACCGGCTTTGTTGAAAGCCCTTGGTGTAAATGATGTTATTGTATTGAACGGGGAAGTAAATGGAAAATTTACCCATAATCCGGAACCATTACCGGAACATCTTTCTCAATTGTGCAGTGAAGTAGTAAAACAGAAAGCTGATTTGGGTATAGCTGTTGACCCGGATGTGGACCGTTTGTGTTTTGTAAATGAGGACGGTACTTTATTTGGTGAAGAATATACATTGGTTGCTGTAGCAGATTATGTATTGAATAAAGTAAGGGGCAATACTGTCAGTAATATGAGCAGTACCAAAGCGCTGAAAGAAATTACTTTAAAACATGGCGGCGAATATACTCCATCAGCTGTAGGAGAGGTGAATGTGGTGAAAAAGATGAAAGAAGTGAATGCAGTGATTGGCGGAGAAGGGAATGGTGGCATCATCGTTGCTGATTTTCATTATGGTCGTGATGCATTGATTGGTATTGGATTATTTTTAAGTCACCTGGCTAATCATAAAAAAGGAATCAAATCACTGCGCAGCACTTATCCGGATTACTTTATATCCAAAAATAAAATTGAATTATCCGCAGGATCCGGAGGACAAAACGGAGTGGATGTAAAACCCATTTTTGAAAAAATTAAGGTGAAGTATAAGAACAACCCGATTAATACAGAAGATGGTTTGAAGATTGAATTTGATAATGACTGGGTGCATCTCCGCACTTCCAATACCGAACCAATCATCCGCATTTATGCAGAAAGTGATTTTGAAACCAAGGCCAATAATATTGCGATGCAGCTAATGCGGGATATTAAGGAGTTTAGTGTATGAATATCATTAAATTGATTCTTGGGTTTTATTTACTGTTTCAAAATAATAGTTCATCTGCCCAGAATAATTTTGCTATTGGCTATTGGTATCCCAAGGATGCGAATGACACCATAGTACCCTTATGGCCCTCTAATCGACTTATAATTATAGTTCAGGACTCAATTGCTTATTCTGGAGCGTCAGATGAACAAATGACTTCTAAAATAAAAATGCCAGAACTTTCTGCAAGTACTTTTGGAGGAAAATCAACTCTTTTTAATAAAAAAAGGAATACTAAAACTGTTAGAAGAGGAAATTGTGATATTGCCAAAAAATGTCGTTTGGTCGAAAAGAAAAACAAATATGGAGAATGGAAAATAACTGGAGAGAAAAAAAGTATACTAGGTTTTGAATGCACTAAAGCAATAGGGAAAAATGAGTATGGCAAGTATGCAGTATGGTTTTCAGAAAGATTACCAGGAGGTTTCGGGCCTCATATGATGACAAACCTTCCTGGTTTTATTTTGGAAGCAATAAATGAAAATGGAATTAGGAGTATTGCCTACAAAATATCTTATTAATAGCTACAAATGCATTAATCAAAATAAGGCAAAGGGATTATCATAAAAGAATAAAAATTCTTACACCAGCATCTCCGCTTTTATCGGTAAATCCCTCATTCTCTTTCCTGTTGCATTATACACTGCATTCGCAACTGCTGAAGCAAAACCAATCAACGCAATCTCACCAATGCCTTTTGAGCCCATTGGGTTGATAATAAAGTCAGGTTTGTTTGGAAACCATGATTCTATATCCGGAACATCGGTGTGCAGCGGTACATGATAGTCACCAAGATTATTATTCAGGTAATTTCCTGTTTTATGGTCTATAATGGCTTCTTCTGTTAAAGCCATTCCTATACCACCCACAGCACCGCCCAGCATTTGGCTTCTGGCAGTTTTTTCATTTACAATTCTGCCGCCATCTCCTGTTACCACAACTTTGGCGAATTTAATTTCACCAGTCGTTGGATTCACCAGCACTTTTAAAAAATGTGCAGAAAATGAA
>JBARSW010000047.1:0-6014 GCA_049644925.1 Chitinophagaceae bacterium
AGGTTAAATAATTTGAATTCTTTGGGAAAAGAAATTCTTGCGACAGCTTTGTCAGTGGTGATCCCACTGTTATCGCTGCGTGGAGACCAATATTTCTCCTGGGCTGAAGCTGTAAAAGAAATACTACCAACTATTATAATAGCTAGCAAAATTTTGTACATTTTCCTCATAAAAAGTGGTTTAGTTTTTAAAGTATGCTAAATATAAAAAGAACTGATAAAAATACATTTGAAACAAAAAATCGCATCTTAAGTTCTGGCATTTTTCTTATCTGAAATAGGTTGAGATTTCCCACTCAAAATATCTATTTATAACTACTGCATTGTATTTTAATAAAGTATAATTTTTTAGACCCAAAAAAAACAGACCTAAGTTGATCCATAAACAAACTTTAAAAAGTTGAATACAAAAATTTCACAACATTATAAATTGTGAATAGAACCTTAAAATTGTGGCTAAAATTAAGCATTAATCCTATTCAGTCAATTGAATTTTTACAAAAAATCCCGGTTTTTTAAAAAACCGGGATTTGCTTTATTTTTTGACCAATTCTGACCTATTTAATACCCCATTCCACCCATATCAGGAGCTCCATGTGCATGAGGCTCTTCTTTCTTGGGCTTATCAGCAATTACACATTCTGTTGTCAATAACATACCGGCAATAGAAGCAGCATTTTCCAAAGCTACACGGCTAACTTTTGTCGGATCAATTACACCTGCTTTAAATAGGTTTTCATATACTTCCGTGCGGGCATTAAATCCAAAATCGCCTTTCCCTTCTTTAATCCGCTGAACTACAATAGAGCCATCAATACCTGCATTTGCAGTAAGAATACGAATTGGTTCTTCTAATGCCCTGCGAACAATTGCCATACCAGTTTGCTCATCAGCTATCTGGCCACGAACTTTTGCTTCCAATGCATCAATTGCACGGATATATGCTACACCACCGCCCGGAACAATTCCTTCTTCCACAGCAGCCCTAGTTGCATGCAAAGCATCGTCAACACGGTCTTTCTTTTCTTTCATTTCCAATTCTGTTGCAGCTCCGATATATAATACAGCTACACCACCAGCCAATTTGGCAAGACGCTCCTGAAGTTTTTCTTTGTCGTAATCTGAAGTTGTGTTTTCTACCTGTGCTTTAATTTGATTTACACGGGCAGTAATGTCTGCTTTTTTACCTTTTCCTCCAACGATTGTTGTATTGTCTTTATCAATTGTTACAGATGAAGCCTGGCCTAAAGTAGTCAGATCTGCACCTTCTAATTTATGGCCTAACTCTTCGCTGATTACAGTACCCGCAGTCAGGATGGCAATATCAGTCAGCATTTCTTTTCTTCTGTCGCCAAAACCTGGTGCTTTTACAGCAGCTACTTTTAATGTGCCACGTAATTTATTAACTACTAATGTTGCCAATGCTTCACCTTCCAGGTCTTCAGCAATAATTAATAAAGGACGTCCGCTTTGAGCAACTTTCTCCAGTATATGAAGAATGTCTTTCATTGCAGCTATCTTCTTATCATAAATCAGGATATAAGGATTCTGTAATTCAACTTCCATTTTTTCGCTGTTTGTAACGAAATAGGGAGAAACATAACCACGGTCGAATTGCATTCCTTCTACTACATCAACAGTAGTATCAGTTCCTTTTGCTTCTTCCACAGTAATTACACCTTCTTTACCAACTTTTGCAAAAGCTTCAGCGATTAATTTACCAATTGTTTCATCGTTATTAGCTGATATAGCAGCTACCTGTTGAATTTTTTTGCTGTCGTTGCCAACTGTCTGGCTCTGACTTTTCAAGTTCTCAACTACCAGGCTCACTGCCTTGTCAATACCTCTTTTCAGATCCATTGGATTAGCTCCTGCTGCCACCATTTTCAAACCTTCACTGATGATTGATTGTGCTAAAACTGTAGCAGTTGTAGTACCATCACCTGCAATATCAGCAGTTTTAGAAGCTACTTCTTTAACCATTTGGGCACCCATATTTTCAATGGGGTCTTCCAGTTCAATATCTTTTGCTACGGTTACACCGTCTTTAGTTACCTGAGGAGCACCAAATTTTTTCTCCAGTACAACATTACGGCCTTTGGGGCCCAGTGTTACCTTAACTGCGTTGGCCAGAGTGTCCACGCCTTTCTTCATTCTGTTTCTTGCTTCAATATCGAAGAAGATTTGTTTTGCCATTTTATTTGATTTTTTGAAGTTTGTTTAAATTTAATTTAGCTGTGAGTTTTGAGTTTCAAGTAATGAGACTTCTGCTCGTAGCTCACGGCTCATAACTCGTAGCTTTCTTAGACTATCGCCAGAATATCAGACTCCCTCATAATAAGGTAGTCAATTCCTTCAATCTGGATTTCTGTTCCGGCATATTTGCCATAAAGAACGGTATCACCAGCTTTTACTGTAACTGGTTCGTCTTTTTTACCAGGTCCGGCAGCAATTACAATACCACGCTGTGGCTTTTCTTTTGCAGTATCCGGAATAATAATGCCCCCTGCAGTCTTTTCTTCTGCTGCGGCGGCTTTTACGATTACCCTGTCGTGAAGCGGGGTAACATTGACTTTCTTAGCCATAATTGTATTGATTTTGTGTTTGTTGAAATATTAAATCCATTTACCGGATTGCCCTCCGAAGCTTTGTAAGGGGGCAGCGAAGGTACAGGAAATACTGTGCCGCTTAGGATAAAGAAGACAAATTTTCAGTTTTAGGAAATAAATGGCAGAACATCTTTAAAAAGGGTTTGTAGGAAAGACAATTTTTCATTTTTAATTGAATAAACTGAAGTGGCTATATTTATACAGAAGGAGTGCCTGCAAGCTCAATGATTTTATCTACTTTTTGAACCAGCTTTTTGCCTTTGTATTTTCCTTTTAAAATGATTTCATTTCCAGTATATTCTTGAATAACTGGCGCCACAAAACCGGGTTCGATTAATTCAAGTTGTAATTGCCATAAAAAAAGTCCTTTCCCCGGAGTGATAATTATTTTCTCCTCAGTCTTTTTGGTCCTGCCAGCTTCATACGAAGATTGTTCATTAAGTAAAGCTCTGATTAAATATGCAGCATTATTTTTAAATGCAGTATCCCAGGTAATAAGTTTGGTGGTAGTTTCCAGATAAATTGTAGTTACTGTATCTATTCTAATCAGGGAAGGAATGGAGGGGATGTTACCGGGCATCCTTTCAACATAAAAAGCATGTACTTCTTTCATTAAAGTTTTGGATTGAGCACAGGAAAGAAAATTAACTGAACTGAAAAATAAAATCATCAGCCAGCAGATGCAGTATTTGTTATGACGATATTTTGTCTCCATGAAAGCGAAAAGTTGAAAAAAGCCCCGACACTTACAGTCGGGGCTTGAATTATTTTTTTTATTGAATACTGATTCTAAGGTTATCTGTTTTATTTCCTGCAGATAAGCGTAATGTATAAATTCCACTTGCTGGCCGGGCACCGTTAAATGGTAAGACAACATAGCCTTCTATTTTTCCAAGCTCCCATCTTTTTACAAGTTGACCGGAACTGTTATACATTTGTCCTGACACATTTTCCTTGTATTGGTTATTTATGATAAATGAAATATTTTCCCTGACGGGATTTTGTACCAAGCTAACAAACTTCTGAGGTTTGTTATTATTAATCCGTACAATAGCGCTGTATTTATACCGTCCGTCTCTGTCCACCATTTTAAGACGGAAGAAATTAACAGCCTTCGCAACCTGGGGATCCACAAATGTGTAGTTTTGAATTAATGCCGGATTCTGAACTGCATTGACCGTTCCAACTGTGCCAAATTGAGCACCATCATAGCTTCGCTGCACTTCAAAATTACTTAAGTTATACTGGTTCGTTGTCTGCCATTGCAATGCACTGTTACCCTGGTTATTTAAATAACCGCTGAACGAAAGGAGGTCAACGGGTAGTGCCACCGCAGGATTTATCAGGAAAAATTTGGAGAACCCTGTAAATGTCGCGGTAAATACATAGTTAGTGCCATTATAAACAGCACTTGTAGTGCTGACAACAACCGTGTTTCCCACTGTAACACCAGCCATGGTCGCAGCGGTTGTTTTTGCAATCTTTAGAGTGCTGAAAGGCGCAATTGCACCTGACCCTGTCAGTTCAGCAGTTGTAAAATATAATTTGACGGTATAGGTGGAACCGGGATTCGTAGTAGGGGCAATATCATAAACTTTTTGAGACCGAAGCCCGCCGGCTAATGGTTGCCAGGTTGTTCCAGCTTCGAATATAGTTGATGTAACGCAGCCCAGGCTTCCGGTTGCACCAGTGATACTATTAAGAAGCAGACCGCCAGTTGAAGCATAAAAATTATAAGTACCGCTATTGCCAATATGTTCTGTTTTGGTACGACCTGCAACCGTTTCAACAGCCGTTGTTGTCGGAGCAACATCATTATCGGCAATATAATAAGTATAATTGGTGCTGCTGGGAGCTGGCAAAGCATCAGTTCCCCCGCCGATTGTATAAGTAAAAGTAAAGGATTCAGTAGCAGCAGCATCCACTTCAACATCATTATATACCCTAATCGTAATAGCTTGGTCAGCAGTGCCCCCGCCTGGAAAAGTGACCACACTGGAAGGAGCAGCAAAATTACCATTGGTAGTAAAATCATAATCAATACCCTGTGTGGCAGTAGCGCCTCCGGCAATACTCAATGTAACCGCTGCGGCACCGACTGGCGCCTTATCAATATGCATATTGAGTGTGTAATCCGTATAGTTCCGGCAACCTGTAGTAGTTACGGTGGCTTCTGTTCTTACTGGGCTATATGTATAAGAAGAAGCGAATCTTACATAAGGGGCAGTTGGAGTTATTGTTGAGGTCCATAGACCACGGCCATGAGTAGAAGCCAATAACGTATTATCATTGAAACGGTATTGCAGCATGGTCGTTTTAACAACGGGAAGCGTTCCATTTTGAACCCATACTGTGGCGCCGCCACTAATAGAACTGGTTTCATAGATTCCCATCTCGGTAGCAAGGATAGCCTTGGTATTATCCTCGGGGTTGAACATGGCCCAACGAATAGGTATATCAGGTAACCCGCTTCCGGTGATATTGGTCCAGCCTGCTGCGCCACCGCCGGTAGTGCTCACCCAAATATGTGTTGCCCCATAGTTAGAAAAAGTAGCCAGGAGGTTGTTATCAGTTGTACCAACTGCAACGCAGGAAACAGTGGATGCACTCATACCGCTTCCGGTGATATCTGTTAACGCAAGTACTGCATTAGCATTATCGGCCCTTAGTATTTTACCCGTGCTGCCTCCAAAAAAAACTCTGTTAGTAGTATATGGAGAAACCTTTACATGACTAACTGATCCACCAGCCAGGCCAGCCATAGCGACGGTTGTCAATGTGCCTCCCGTTTTAGCATCAGCCCAGCGATTAAACTCGTTAGCATTTCTTCCACAATACATTATATTATTTATATCATCATAATCAGTTGGATTAATAAATGAGCCACTATTATCTGCGGTTACGGATGACCATGAAGCGCCGCTATTCACACTACGGCGATAATTATTACGAACATAAGAACCCCATTGATATGCCGGTTCATCTTCATCTATATGCACATAAGCGCCGTCGCCCCCCGTTACTTCCACGCTGTTGGTAATACCGGCTCCATTTAACTGGTGTACTCCATTATCCTGTGCCCCGGCCAGGAAATAATTGGTGGAGGTGGGGTGTATAGCGCAGGCATAAAATTGTTTTAACCTTAGTCCATTATTCCTGTCTGTATAAGTAATACCATTATCACTTGAATAAAATATTCCCCCATCTGTTCCAACCAATACCTGGCTACCATTCCATGTTACTGTATGGTGGTCTGCATGTACATAATTAAGTGCAGTACCAACCCACCTGGTGATTTGAGTCCAGGTAATACCACCATTAATTGTTCTGTAAAAATTCAGGCCACCGGCAATCACAATGTCTGGATTTGCAGGATCAACCCCTATCGCTAAATCATACCAACCCT
>JBARSW010000048.1:0-4867 GCA_049644925.1 Chitinophagaceae bacterium
TGAACGTACAAGAACAAATCAAAAAGTATATTACCAGCCAGCCTGAACCAAAACGCAGTGACATGCAAGAGCTGCACCGCATCATTCTGCAAGTAATGCCTGCATGTAAATTATGGTTCCTGGATGGAAAAAACAGCGAGAATAAAACTGTTTCTAATCCTAATGTAGGATATGGATTTTACACCATAAAATATGCCGATGGAACAACCAAAGAGTTTTATCAAATTGGTTTGAGTGCAAATACAACAGGAATTTCTGTTTACATACTTGGTAAAAAAGATAAGAAATACTTAGCCCAAACGTTTGGAAAAAAAATAGGCAAGGCAAGTGTAAGCGGGTATTGCATCAGGTTTAAAACTATAAAAGATATAAACATTGATATTCTTCAGGCGGCAATACGATATGGGATTGAGGATTAGTCCCGATAGCTTTTTGTACTTCTATCAGCATTTGTCTTAATTTCGCTAACGGTTTTCAAATGCCCGCCTTCACAAATACTCCAACTTTGTGCACAAGTTCCTTTCAAATTCTAAAAAATGAAGAAGCAACTTTTTATCCCTGTTCTCTTAGTTCAAATCCTGTTAGTATTTGTATCACCCGGTGTAGCCCAAAATAATTTTGCCCCGCAGTGGAGCAAGGGCATTGTGTGGTACCAGATCTTTCCTGAACGATTTAGCAACGGTGACCCGACTAACGACCCTAAAGTAAATGACCAAAACGGAGCGTATCCTTTTGATGATACATCAGCATTCCAGATTCATCCATGGACGAGCGACTGGTATCAACTGCAACCATACGAACAGAAAAACGGGAAAAACATTTACTTCAATATACAGCGGAGAAGGTATGGTGGTGATTTGCAGGGGGTACTAAACAAACTCGATTACATTCAATCGCTGGGCGTAAATGCAATCTACATGACACCCATTTTCTGGTCTCCCTCCTCTCATAAATATGATGCACTATGTTATCATCATGTTGACCCAACTTTTGGACCCGATCCGGCAGGAGATACAGAAATGATGAAAAACGAAAATCCGTTGAAACCCGAAACCTGGGTATGGACAAAGGCCGACTTATTGGCGCTGAAGCTGATTGAAGAAGTGCACAAACGAAAGATGTTTATCATTTTTGATGGAGTATTTAACCATATAGGTGTAAAGAGTTTTGCCTTTCAGGATGTGTTGAAAAATCAGCAGGCATCTGCCTACAAAGATTGGTTTGATATTAGAAGCTGGCGGGATAGTGCAACAGGCACAAAGTTCGAATACAAAGGTTGGTTTGGTGTGAAAACGCTGCCAGAATTTAAAGAAGACTGTACCGGCATCGTTGCAGGACCGAAGCAATACATTTTTAATTCCACTATGCGCTGGATGAACCCGATGAACAAAGGAGTTGCTTATGGCATTGATGGCTGGCGCCTGGATGTGGCTTATGATGTTGGTCACCCCTTTTGGAAAGACTGGCGCAAATGGGTTCGCAGTATAAATCCAACTGCTTATTTAACCGCCGAGTTGGTTGATCCTATTGAAAAGACCAGGCCGTATTTATTGGGCGATGAATTTGATGCCACGATGAATTACAACTTTGCTTTTATTGTGCATGATTTTTTTGTACAGGATACAGGCGGTTCAACCGTTACCCAGATGGATAGAAAGTTAAAAGAGTTAAGAGAAGCTTTTGGTGAAGACGTGGCCTTCAATATGCAAAACCTTATGAACAGTCATGATGCAACACGTTTGGCAAGTGCTGTGGCAAATCCCGATGGAGAAAAATTTGGCAATTGGGGCAAGTATTTTAACTGGAGTCAAAAGAGCAACAACAGAAATTATAATGCACAGAAACCAACACCAGAACAAAGAAAAAAACAAAAACTGATCATAGCATTTCAAATGCTTTACTTGGGCTCACCGATGTTTTTTTATGGTGATGAAGCGGGGATGTGGGGAGCCAACGACCCTGACTGCCGCAAACCGATGCTATGGCCAGGTAAGAAGTATGATGCGGAAACGTTTAATCCCAACCAAAGTAAACACACCCCGGATGAAGTGGTTTTTGACCAGGATTTATTTGATTGGTATAAAAAATTCATCTGCCTCCGCCAGCAGTATAAGTCCATCAGGCTTGGCAGCTACAGCACTTTGGCAATGGATGATGAAAAAAAGTTGTATGCTTTCAGTCGTAAACTTGGCAACGAAGAAGTGATTGTTATCATTAATCGTAGCAACAAACCGTTGTTATTCACCCATCCTGAATTGAAAAGTCAAAAGTATAAAAATCTAATTACAAAGCTTTCGGTCGTTAAACAAATTAATGTGAACGCTATGGATATTGTAGTGCTTGTAAATAAATAGACCGGGTTCTCCGATTTATCCAACCAGAGTACAATATGAGTTCCCACAAAGTGGGACAGGTTGTTCAAAAACCAAAATAATTTTTGATTTTTTTGATGGTTTTGCTGAACAAAAATCTGGGCCGGAAGAAAAGACCTTTTTACAGAGTACTTCTGAATCGAAAATTTGCTTTACCAAAATTTTTCCGTCTGGACATCATTTAATGGTTCTTTTTCTCCTCACTATAATTCTCAACATCAACACCGCTTAAGGTCGTTAAGAAATCGAGAAGATGTTTGTTGAAGATTTGGGGTTGTTCAAGATTGGATACATGGCCGGCATTATCAATAACCTGAAATATTGACCCTTTAATAGTTGCATTCATAAATTCCGATTGAACCAGTGGCGTTACTTCATCTTCTCTGCCGCATATAATCAATGTTGGAATAGTTGTCTTATTCAACGTAGAGCAAGTTTCTGAACGTTCAGCAAGTGCTACCAATCCCTGGGTAATAATATGTTTTGAGTTAGAAAACACCACACTTCTCAATTGCCCGACCAGGTCTTTTTTGTTTGATAGTGAATCTTTATGAAAAACTTTTTTAATAAACCCTTCGTTAAAATCAGCTACTCCATCACTTTCTATTGCATCAATACTTTTATAACGTTTTTCTTTTACTTCAGGGGTGTCGGCTATACATTGCGTATCACATAAAACCATTGCCTCAAATCGATCCGGGAATCTTTGCTGTACATTCAGCGCAATATATCCTCCCATAGATAATCCACAAACAATTGCTTTATCAATGCCCAGCTTATCCATTAACGCTATTAAGTCTTCCCCAAACAAGTCAATGCTAAGTGGGGACACCTCGTCCGTTGATTTTCCAAACCCCCTGATATCACAAGAAATTAAACGATAGGAAGATTTTAAAAAATCAAGTTGAGGCTGCCACATTGTTTTGTCGAACGGATAACCGTGCAAGAAGATTATCGGGATGTCCCCTTCTCCAACATCATCATAAGACAAATGAAAGTTGTTTACAGGAATAGTTAAATTGTATCCTTTAATTGCTGTTTCCATAGTTTTTTATTTTAAAATATTTCTTTTATAATTAGATTTTTGACAGCGCCCAAAATAATTAATTGATTGACGCTTTTTCCAGAATATTATCTCCCACATTGTTTTCTTGTGTTAACTGCCTTTTTGTAACAATTGTAAACTTAGTTATTGAATATTCGAGATCCCTTACATAATTCGTATTAAGAATTACATAATTCATACCTGGGCTATAATGCCGAATTATATTATTCTGGCAGCAATAGATTGATATATTGTGTTCTGCAACTAGATTGTCTTGTTTTGAAAACAGATATTGGCCCCTGCTGTTCGTTTAAAGCCTTGCAGGCTACATTGGTTTTCTTAAGCTAACCTTAAGAAAGGATTAAGACATTTCCAAATACCTCAATAGCATCTTTGTTGAAAATTACAATTATGCTTTCCTCAACACATCTCCACGCAATGGCCGTTCACTTTCCAATTGCATTATTAATGGTGGGATTTTTATTTGAACTGATAAGCTTCTTTTATAAAAAAGACTTCTTTCGTCAATCTGCATTTTACTTGCTATTATCAGGAACCATTGGCACCGTAGTTTCATATCTTGCAGGTAACGCCGCCGGTGAAGGAATGGAAGAAGGCACATTAAACAAAGCAATGGATTTGCATGAACAGGCAGCAACCATTGCATTATGGCTAACGATTATTACTGCCTTGGTTTATGGAATTATTTATTTTTTAAATTATCGTAAAAGTTGGCTAAGAATGATAGCTGTTTTGCTTTTTGCAGGAGTAGTTGGCAGTATAGCCAGAACGGGTTATTTGGGAGGACAACTGGTCTATAAACACGGAGCAGGCGTTGAACTTACCCTGCCTGATTTTTCAAATCCTGACGAGAACTAAAACCAATTTTTCTTTACCTTGACAATATGAGACTATTTTTAGCTGAAGACGAAATGGCAATTGCCGGCTTCTTAAAAGAAGGTTTGGAAGAAGAAGGCTTTGCTGTAGATGTAGCCAGTAATGGAAGACAGGCACTTGAAATGGCAATGACCAATTTGAACGAGTATGATATTTTACTGTTAGACTGGATGATGCCCGGCGTTAGTGGAATAGAAATTTGCAGGGCTATCCGTAAAGAAAACAAAACGATCCCTGTTATTTTCTTAACTGCTAAAGATACCGTGGATGATACTGTTTTTGCTTTAGATGCAGGTGCTAATGATTATTTAAAAAAACCCTTTGCATTTGAGGAATTATTAGCCCGTATCAGGGTATTGCTACGAAATAAAACAGGCGAACAGAATATTTTTACATCAGGAAGCATTGTATTAAACACAGAAGCCCACCTGGTTACAAAAAATGGAGCCTCCGTAGAACTTACTCAAAAAGAATTTGCTTTATTAGAATTTCTGCTTCGGAATAAAGGAAAAGTATGCCGGCGTTCAAGAATTATTGAAAAGATTTGGGATAT
>JBARSW010000049.1:0-2410 GCA_049644925.1 Chitinophagaceae bacterium
ATTCACAACAGACCCGATAGCAAATCCTTCTTATTTGTTTTCTGCACCTACATCTGCTGTATTTGACTTTGCAGCTGGAAGAGAAATTATTGGAAATGTGAGAAGGACAGGTTGGGTAAATGGTTCAGCAGTTGTTTTCAACCAGCCAAATATGCAGGTAACCACTAATGCAGGTACTGCTCCAACCGATGTTACAGTTACAATGATACCGCTTACAGAAAGTGGTGATCCTACTGACAATGAAAGAGAAGTGAAACGTAAATTTCAGTTTGCACAAACAGGTGGTACAGTATTTACCGCTGATCTGCGTTATCCCTATCTTGATGGCGAATTAAGTACTAATGCAGAAGCTAATTTAGTTCCATGGGTGAGAGTAATTGGTACACCCACTGAATGGAATGGAAAACTACCTTCAGTTACCAGAGATGGAACAAATAATTTTGTCTCCGTTACAGGCATTTCTGCAACTGAATTTATTAATGAGTGGAAACTGGCTGATCCGAAGTATACTATGAATGCAACAGCATATTTACGAGGTCCGTGGAATATTGGTACTGGTTTAATGAATACAACGATGAATAGCAGTGGTTTATTAGATCAGCCAGTTGGTGGGGCTTTAAATCAACCATTCAATACGACTCCTTTCAACTATACTGGAACTGAGAATGTAGCAGCCGGCTTTTTTGCTGCACATCCAACAATTGTAGATTGGGTATTATGCGAATTAAGAATAGCTACTTCTGCAAATCTCGCTACGTCTGGAACTATTGTTGGCCGTAAACCAGGATTTGTTTTAAATAATGGTACCGTAGTTGATATTGATGGCATTACACCGATTGCTTTTGATATAAATAAACAAGGAGCTGGGTTCATGGTTGTTAGACATCGAAATCATTTGGGAGTAATGAGTAATTCACTACCATCAAATACTATAGGAACTTATACCAATGATTATAGAATATTAGCAAACTCATATAAACCCATTGGGGCACCATCTGACCCTATGGTTGTATTGCCGTCTAGTGCAAACTATGGCTTATGGGGTGGTGATGCGAATAAAAGTGGTGTTGTTAACGGTACTGATGTAAGTGCTATTAAGAATGCTATAGCTGCCTCCGCTTCTGGTTATCTGCTTACTGATGTAAATCTTAGTAATAGTGTTAATGGTACCGACGTAAGTTTAGCAAAGGGAACAATATCTGTTTCAGGTACAGGTGGAACTCCAGGTAGAGTTGCTCCAAAAGTTGTTCGAACAAACATTCCTGATCCTGTTTCTGAAAATCAATAAAATCTACTATTAAACCAGACCATAAACTATTAGCTCATGAAAGCCTTATTAAAAGAAAAATATTTTGTTGCTGTATTATTTTCTCTTACAATTGGATCTGCCATAAATGCACAGATTTGTGAGTGGAGATTGAATAATGCTATCTATAGTACAACAGATCCAGATGGTGCTGGACCCGCAGTAGGTTCAGTGACGTTTACACTGCAAATTCATACTACAGCAGGCAGTATTCCCAATGTAAATGTAATAGCAACGGGATGGAACTGGCAAAGTGCAAATGCTATGATTCCCACAACCCCCGGATGTGCTATTGTAAGCAATCCTGCCAATGTTTCTGTAGGATCTGCTTTTATTACAGGTGGTTTTTCTTACACAACAGTATTTCAATGCGGACTCTTTAGTCAAACATTAGGCGGCGAAAATTTCGATCGAAGGGCTGTAGGGACTTTGGATGGAACAGGAATAACTCTTACTACTACATGGGTTGATGTATTTACTGTAACACTTTGGTCATTAAATGCTACGGCACCATTTGCAGGTTTTACAACAATTAATTCAAGTTCTGGTGGGTCACCTGCTGAATTTACAACATACTCTGTTTCAGATGTTGATGCAAACGAATTTCCTGTTAATTCATTAACAACGGCAACTCCGTTAGCATTGGCTTCTGCTGCAGTTCTCCCTGTCACTTTCACCAATTATCATGTTAATTGCACCGACAAAGGAGCATCTCTAACCTGGTCCACCGCTTCAGAACAAAACAGCAGCAAATTTGAAATTCAAAGAAGTGTAAATAGTACCGATTGGATTACGATTGATAATGTGGCAGCTGCTGGTAACTCTGACGTACAACGGAATTATCAATATTTGGATTTAAATAGTGGCACTGCTTTCTACCGCATACGCCAGGTGGATAATGATGGACGTTTCGTTTATACTGCTGTAAAGCGTACCGATTGTAAAACAAGCCAGTTTGATATCACTTTATACCCTGTACCTGCGAAGGACAACCTGAATGTGGTTATAAAAGCTGAAAAAGCATTAAAGACTGATTTGCAGATTCTTGATGTAAATGGAAGGATCGTTCAGCGAATCAACACACAGATCAATAAAGGGAATAAC
>JBARSW010000050.1:0-13749 GCA_049644925.1 Chitinophagaceae bacterium
TGGGGCTGGAGAAGGTCCCAAGGGTTCGGCTGTTCGCCGATTAAAGTGGCACGTGAACTGGGTTCAGAACGTCGCAAGACAGTTCGGTCCCTATCTGTGGTGGGCGCAAGTAAATTGAGAGGACATGACCTTAGTACGAGAGGACCGGGTCGTACGTACCGCTGGTGTATCAGTTGTGCCGCCAGGTGCAGCGCAGAGTAGCTAAGTACGGACAGGATAAACGCTGAAAGCATCTAAGCGTGAAACCTTTCTCAAGATGAGTTTACTTTTAAGGGCCGTCAGAGACTATGACGTTGATAGGCTACAGGTGTAAAGGTGGTAACATCAAAGCCGAGTAGTACTAATTGCCCGTAAGCTTTAATTTTTTTTACTCTTTATAGCCTTTATTGGTGAAAAGAGTATAGATACTCTCTAACATTTTCCAATATGTAATTTAATTTAAGATCTTATGGTGGTTTTGCCGAGGGTGTTCACCTCTTCCCATACCGAACAGAGAAGTTAAGTCCCTCATGGCCGATGGTACTGCACCACAATGCGGGAGAGTAGGTAGCTGCCATATTTATTTAGAGCCCTGACAAATTTTGTCGGGGCTTTTTTTTTGTTGTATTCTACATAACTTCAACAAATAATGTCTAAAAAGGAAAGAATTATCATCATTCTTCTTGCGGCAATCAATTTTACGCATATTCTGGACTTCATGATTATGATGCCATTGGGTAATTATCTGATGCCGCACTTTGATATTTCACCTCAACAATTCAGTATATTACTTGCATCTTATCCAATAAGTTCGTTTGGTGCTGGTATTATCATGGCTTTTTTTGCAGACAGGTTTGAAAGAAAGAAAATGCTTCTTGTTACTTATGCAGGCTTTATTATTGGCACAGCTGCTTGTGGATTTGCACAATCTTATGAATTATTGTTGCTTTCAAGAATCATTGCTGGAATATTCGGCGGAATAATTGGCGGACAGGTACTATCAATTATTAGTGACCTTTTTACTTACGAAAGGAGAGGTGCTGCCATGGGGGCAGTTATGAGTGCATTTGCTATCGCATCTTCAGTGGGAGTAACTTTTTCACTTTACCTGGTCGATATTTTCAGGAATGATTGGCATGTACCATTTTTGTTTGTTGCTATTTTAGCATTAATTGTTTTTACTTTTGGTATTCTTCATTTGCCAACTTTGAGTCATCATTTAAGAAGTGATAAGAAATCAACCACAAAAATTAAGCAGATTCTTTCAACACTAAAAACTAAAGAGACTGGATTGGCATTACTTTTTTCCGGGTTGATGATGATGGGCCATTTTCTAATAATTCCTTTTATTAATCCTTTTATGGAATTTAATATGGGATACCCCAAATCAGTAAATCCGCTTATTTACCTGATAGGGGGAGTTGCTTCACTAATTGCTGCAATTTATCTTGGCAAATTATCAGATAAGGTTGGCAAGCTTAAAATTTTTAATTATTGTGTTCCTTTATCATTTATTATGGTGATATTAATTACCAATTTACCGGTACTTCCTTTTTCTGTGGTACTTTGTTTTTTTGCTGTTTGGTTTGCATTAGCAACTGGCAGGGCTGTTACTTCGCAAACGATGGTAAGTAATGTGATTGATTCAGAACATCGAGGAAGTTTTATGAGTTTAAACAGTAGCTTTCAGCATCTAGGTACAGGTGTTGCAGCTTTGGTGGCTGGTTTTATTGTTACTAAAGGTGAAAATGGAAAATTACTCAGATATGAATGGGTAGGATATCTTTCAGTAGTTGTGTTACTTGCTGGATTTTTTCTTGGACAGTATTTATTTAGAGAATCTGAAAGCAAGTTGCCTCGGACCTAAATTATTTTAGAGAACCCTGTAAACCGGGTATTGCATATGGGCTGGCTCATACCATGGAGAATTTTGATAAATAAAATTTAATTGAGCTCTTCCACTTTTGGCAAATACAGTATCTGAAACTCTTTTTTGTTCAAGTTTTATTTTTAATTCATCATTATTTTTGAGAAAATCTGCAGCTATTTCTTCAAAGGCATATGCAGAGTATCCTTCCTTTTGTCCCAAAATTGCATCAAAGAAATTCCAGGAGAAATAGGAGTCTTCAGCCTGCGGTTCTAATGTTTCTATTAAAAATCTGTTTGCAACCTGATTAAGTGGTATATACCAATCACCTTTTGAGAATTTCTTTTTTTGTAATGAAACTGAAATTTTCACATCACTATTCATGTGATGCAATTCATATTGATGTGTTTGTGTTTTGTAATCATTTATTTTATATACTTCTACGTCAATTGTTGTGTCTTTCTTCAATTGACTCATTTCGATTTTATTTATTTTCAATAAATCAATAACCTTCCACCAACCTATTGGGATAAGGTAGGCTTTTGGTTTTTTTATAAAGTCATTTGCAATAAAGTGGTTGAAATGTTTTATTGTTTTTTTGTAGGGTTTGTTTCTGTTATAATAAAGTCTGGGTAATCCTGATACTTCGCTGGGTTTACTTTCAGATTCGTAGCCTTTGTATTCAATTTCTCTGAAATGAGATTTATCGTGCTTCCAGGAAATAGGAAAACATGCTGCTGATTTAACGGACTGTTTTGCCTGTAGCCTGAGCTGTTTTATTATTGCACTGTTTTTTGATGTGAATTCAATAAATGATTTCATCAGAGCATACGTTGCATTTACCCGTTGGTTATATGGTTTCAGCATATGGGATTCTGGCACAAATGAGAAGCTATGCCAAAGTGCAGCATAGCCGCTGGCATACCTTGGAGTGTCCCAGAATTCGGACCATCCATTTTCGGGTGTATCATTCCAAACATTTACGTAGGGTACTAAATCATACCCTTTTTCTTTCATTAAGTTATATAAAGCCGGCTCGAATTCTTTATTCAGGTATTCACCCATTACACCACCCAGTTTGTTATGCTGGGTAGTCAATAAGGTCATAATATGCTGGTAATCGGCACCATTGCTGACATGGTTATCAACAAAAACATCGGGGTCCAGTGATTGAAATATTTCTGTAAATGCCCTTGCTTCTTTTGAATCACATTTAATAAAGTCCCGGTTTAGGTCTAGATTTTGGGAGTTGCCCCTGAATCCAAATTCTTCCGGGCCATTTTGGTCCACCCGATAGTTTGTGCTTCTATTCAAGCAACCGCCAATATTATAAACAGGTATAATGGCAATTACTACATTGTCTGGAATTCTGTATTTATTGATCACAATATCCCTTCCTAACAGCATGTTTGCATCAATTCCATCTGGCTCACCCGGATGAATTCCATTATTGACAAGGATAATTCTTTTATTATTTTTTTTGATATTGTTGAAATTATAATCACCATTATTAGAAATAACAATGAGATGCAGCGGATAACCGGCATCTGTCATACCCATTGTAAGCATTTTAACTTTTCCAGATTTTGTATCTAGTTTTTTCCACCAGTCAATAATTTCAAAATAGGTTGGAGTTTGTGTACCTTTTGATTGTTCAAACACAGTATTGAATGTTTGGGCAGTAATGCTTTGAACAGTGATTAGTGTGAATGCAAAAAGGGTAAATATTTTGTTCATTATGTATGTTAGAATAGTTGAAAGATAAATGATACTGACTTTAGTATTTCTAGAAGCACAAAATATTTTTCATAATCCCCAGCAGGAGTTTTAATTAATAATTCAGGTTGAAATTAAAAAAGGCATCTCAATACGAGATGCCTTTCAGAAAATATTTTTTAAAAAATTATTTAGCTGCGTTAGTCTTCCTGGCTAATTTGCTTTTTAAATTGGCTGCTTTGTTTTTATGAATAACTCCACGTTTAGCCAATTTGTCAATCATCCCAGCTACAACAGGAAATTTTTCACCCATTTCTTTACCATTAAGTTCTTTAAGATCTCTAATGGCATTCCGGGTGGTTTTACCATAATACTTATTCCTGTCACGACGTTTAGCTGCCTGACGGGCATCTTTCTTTGTTGCACTGTGATTTGCCATTCTTAATTGATTTTAAGGGACGGCAAAGGTAAGCCTGACCACTTTAACCACCAAATTTTATCCTGTTTTATTCTCAGTAGTATTAAGTAATAGAGAGTCAGTTTATTGATAACCAGGGTTACCGGGGCAAAATGCCAACTATTGTAATCCACTCAAAATGAATGGTAGTTTCCAGTTTTTTCGTCGATATTTGTACATACTGATATTGATATTACCTCTAACATCACTTTTAATGAAGGATTTTTCTTATATAACTAATTCTTCCCCTGCATTTATCGAAAATTTGTACCGGGAATTTGTCAAAGATCCGGAAAGTATAGACCCTGAAATGAAGAAATTCTTTGAAGGTTTCGATTTTGCTGTAATTAGTGGTGCGGCGGTTAGTAAAGGAGAAACACAAATTGAACCAGAAGCTAGGGTGTCGCAATCATCAAAAAGCAATGAATTTAATGCTGATTTTGATTGGAAGAGGGAATTAGCTGCTTACAGGTTGATTTTGGGCTATAGGAATAAAGGTCACCTGATAGCAAAAACTAATCCTATACGAGAGAGAAAAGATCGTGGAGCTAATATTGACATTTCATTTTATGGATTTTCTGAATCAGATTTAAGTAAGGAGTTTTATATAGGCACACTGTTAGGCCTTGGAAAGTCTTCGTTACAAAAGATTCTCAAACACCTGGAAAAATGTTATGCAACACATTTGGGTGTTGAGTTTAAATACATCAGTGACCAAAAAAAAATTGAGTGGTTGACTAATGCGATTGAAAAAAACATGCTGGAGCCATTACCGCTGATAAAGAAAAAACGGATTTTGGAAAAGCTGAATCAGGGAGTAATGTTTGAAAAATTTTTGCATACAAAATATGTGGGGCAAAAGAGATTTTCATTAGAAGGTGGAGAGACTACAATTGCGGCACTGGATGCAATAATAAATACGGCTTCAGAAATGGAAGTACAGGAAGTGGTTATTGGAATGGCACATAGGGGAAGGTTAAACGTACTGGCCAATATTATGGGTAAAACTTATGAGCAGATATTCAGCGAATTTGAAGGAACTGCGAAACTAGATCAAACGATGGGTAGTGGAGATGTGAAATATCACATGGGATATGGTAGTGAAATTGAAACTACCGCTAAAAAAGTAATCCGGTTGAAGTTGATGCCCAACCCATCACACCTGGAGGCAGTTAATCCTGTGGTAGTCGGTTTTTCCAGAGCTAAAGCCGATGTAATGTATCATAGTGATTTTGACAAAATACTACCCATCTTGATTCATGGAGATGCTTCTGTTGCGGGTCAGGGAGTTGTATATGAAGTGTTGCAAATGAGTTATCTCAAAGGTTATTATACCGGCGGAACAATTCACTTTGTGATTAATAATCAGATAGGCTTTACTACTGATTTTGATGATGCAAGAAGTTCGGATTATTGTACTTCACTGGCAGCAGCCATCCAGGCACCGGTATTTCATGTAAATGGTGATGATCCGGAAGCTGTTGTGAAATGTGCTGAAATTGCAACCCGTTTCCGCCAGGAATTTAATTCTGATGTTTTCATTGATATGGTTTGTTATCGTAGACATGGTCACAACGAGGGTGATGATCCGAAATTTACACAACCACATCTATATGCATTGATTGATAAACATCCTAATCCAAGAGAAGTTTATATTAAATACCTTTTAGAGAATGGTGAACCTGATGCTAGAGAACTTGCTATGGAGATGGAAAAAAAATTCTGGAGTGACTTACAGGAAAGGCTAGATGAAGTAAAGCAGAACCCTTTGCCTTATCATTACCAACCACCTGAAATAGCATGGAAAAAACTTCGCCGGGCGACAATCGAAGACTTTGACTTATCACCCGTTACAAGTATTAGTGAACAGGATTTTCGTACCATATTCACTGCCTTAATGAAATGGCCGGAAGATTTTAAACCACTCAGGAAAGTTGAAAAGATATTGCAGGATAAAATAAAGTTATTTGAAACAGAACAGAAAGCCGATTGGGCCACTGGCGAATTAATGGCTTATGGAAGTTTATTGCTGGAAGGAAAAGATGTTAGAATGAGTGGTCAGGATGTTCGACGAGGTACTTTTTCTCATCGTCATGCGGTGTTAAGAGACGAAAATAACGATAAGCCATACAGTCGGTTAAGTCATATACCAAATGCAAAAGGGAAATTCAGAATTTATAACTCGTTGTTGAGTGAGTATGGGGTATTGGGTTTTGAATATGGATATGCGTTGGCCAATCCAAATGCGTTGGTGATTTGGGAAGCACAGTTTGGTGATTTTGCCAATGGCGCTCAGACAATGATTGACCAGTTTATAGTTGCGGGAGAACAAAAATGGAACAGGATGAACGGGGTAACTATGTTACTACCGCATGGCTATGAAGGACAAGGCCCAGAACATAGTAGTGCAAGGATGGAACGCTTTTTGCAATTAAGTGCAGAATTAAACATGGTGGTAACGAACATAACAACCGCTGCTAATTTATTTCATGTTTTACGACGTCAGCTTTTATGGCCATTCAGGAAACCTTTAATTAATTTTTCTCCAAAAGCAAATCTTCGTCATACAGGTAGCTACTCCAGGATGGAAGAATTCACCAGCTGTGGATTTAAGGAAGTAATTGATGATTCAGCAGCAAATGTTGTCAATGTAAAAAAAGTTTTGTTTTGCAGCGGTAAGATTTATTTTGATATGGCAGAGAAGCAGCAAAAAGAAAATCGGAATGATATTGCCATCATCAGACTTGAACAGCTTTATCCATTGCCGCATAAGCAATTGGAAGAATTGAATAAAAAATACAATAAGGCTACCTGGTTTTGGGTACAGGAAGAGCCATTGAATATGGGTGCCGCTTCGTACCTGAAGATGAACCTGACGAGTATAAATTATGGTGTTATCAGCAGGCAGCCTTCTGCCTCCACTGCTACCGGATATAATAAAGTGCATTTGCAGGAACAGGCAGAAATTATTGAAACAGCATTTAGTATATAAATCTGAAATAAGATGTTATGATAGATATTAAAGTACCGACAATTGGTGAATCAATCAATGAAGTGACCTTGTTGAGGTGGACGAAGAAAGATGGCGAATATGTTGAGAGAGATGAAATAATTGCTGAACTGGAAAGTGAGAAAGCTACGTTTGAAGTAAATGCAGAGCAGGCAGGAATATTGAAACACATGGCAATCAAAGAAGGTGATAGTATTAAAATAGGTGACCTTCTATGTAGAATTGATGAAAATGCCGCAAAACCTGTGGTTATATTATTTGAAGAATCAGAACCGAAGCCGGTAGTACCTATACTTGAAACAGCAGAAGTAAAGTTGCCTGAGATAAAGGCTACCCCGGTAGCCAGTGCCATACTCACTGATAAAAATATTGATCCTAAATCTGTTACTGCCACCGGAACAAAAGGAAAAATTCTTAAGGAAGATGTGCTTGCTGCATTATCAAAACCAGGCAGAAATGCTTTCTCCGGGGCAGAATTATATAGCCGAAATGTCCGTACAGAGAAGATGAGTAACCTGCGAAAAACAATCAGCAGGAGATTGGTGGAATCGAAAAATACAACGGCCATGCTTACTACTTTCAATGAAGCAGACATGAGCCGGATTATGGAAATCCGAAATAAATACAAGGAGAAGTTTAAAGAAATACATGGAGTTGGACTCGGCTATATGAGTTTTTTTACAAAAGCTTGTGCGGTGGCTTTGGCAGAATGGCCTACTGTAAATGCTTCGATTGATGATGACCAGCTTATTTATCATGATTATGCCGATATAAGTATTGCAGTAAGTACACCAAGAGGACTGACGGTGCCGGTAATGCGCAATGTGGAAAGTATGAGTATGGCTGATGTGGAAAAGAAAGTAGTGGAATTGGCAGGAAAAGCAAAAGATAGTAAGCTTACCACAGAAGAATTAACCGGTGGAACATTTACGATTACCAATGGAGGAGTATTTGGTTCATTAATGAGTACGCCAATCATTAATATTCCCCAAAGTGCAATTTTGGGTATGCACAAAATTCAGGAAAGGGCAATGGTTGTAAATGGGCAAGTAGTGGTAAGGCCAATGATGTACCTGGCATTGAGTTATGACCATCGTATCATCGACGGAAGAGAATCGGTTGGTTTTTTAGTGAGGGTGAAAGAGTTGCTGGAAAATCCGGAGCAATTATTAATCGGAAGAGACCCGATAAAAACTTTGTTGGAAGTGTAAATGACAATCCAATAATTTGAATGATATTTACAGCGGTCGTCAAAAGACAATCGCTTTTTTATTTTGAAACATTATTATTCATATCTTAATTCAGCAACAGCGATTATTGCTGCTTATAAAGGAGACGAACCATTTACTTCTTTTTTAAAAAAGTATTTTTCCCTAAACAAAAAATTTGGGTCAAAGGACAGGAAGCAGGTAAGCCATTTATGTTATTGCTATTACCGGCTGGGAAAAGCATTGACTGATATTGCAACAGAAGAAAGAATTTTAATTGCTTTGTTTTTTTGCTCATATGAGCCAAATGATATTCTACAGGAATTAAAACCAGCATGGAATGCCAATGTTGCATTGCCCTTTTACCAAAAACAACGATTGATTGGTTTAGCATTTGAAGTGAATGACATTTTCGGATGGGTGACTGAAACAGGTGAATCACTGGATAAGGAAGCATTTGTTCTTTCACATTTACAACAACCTGATTTATTTCTGCGGTTAAGACCTGGTAACGAAATTGAAGTAAAACAAAAGCTTGCAAACAGCAAAATAGAATTTCAGGTTATAACTGATACTTGTATTGCATTGCCGAACTCATCAAAAATTGATGTGGTGATTGCTATTGACAAAGAAGCCGTTATACAGGATTATAGCTCACAAAGAGTAAGGGAGTTTTTAAGTTTATTAAAGTCAGAATTGAAGATGAATGTCTGGGACTGCTGTGCTGCCAGTGGTGGTAAATCTATTTTGGCAAATGATATATTGGGAGATATAAAACTTTCAGTTTCTGATATCAGAGATTCAATTCTCATTAACTTAAAAAAGAGATTTGTTGTAGCGGGTATTAAAAATTTCGGAATTTTTATCGCAGATTTAGCCAAACCTATAATTAATAAGAAGGATACATTCTTTGATCTTATCATTGCTGATGTGCCCTGTACCGGCAGTGGTACCTGGAGCCGCACACCTGAACAGTTATATTTTTTTAAAAAAGAAAGAATAGGAGAATATGCTGTTCTTCAAAAAAAAATTGCTTCAAACATTATTCCTTTTTTAAAGCCCGGAGGATACCTGCTTTATATCACCTGTTCTGTTTTCAGGAAGGAAAATGAAGAATCGGTTAATTTTCTGAAAGAAAAATTTCAACTTCAATTGCTGAAAATGGAATTATTAAAAGGGTATGATAAAAGGGCGGACACCATGTTTGCAGCACTACTTAGAAAGCCATTATAGTTTTATTAATTCAGCAGTTCCCATTGATTTTTGCCCATTATAAACTTTTATATAATATTTCCCTTTTGACAACCTGTCTATATTAAGTGTAATGACTTTTTTCCCTGTAGCCTTTCTTTCTTTTTGTTGTAATACTAAAAGACCATTGGCATTATAGACAGATACCGGCATATTGGTTACTGGATATGATGATTCTACTATCAGGTTGACAAAACTTCCAGAAACAGGATTCGGTTGAATAATAACTTTTTCATCATTCGCAATAATATTTCCAGACCCAGTTGCGAGGCATGCATTTGAAAGGCTTACAGTAGCCGTATCTATATATACAAAAGTAAATGATGCGACGGCAGTATCTATAACCTGTTTGATACGATAAGAAATAGTCCCAACAAAAATATTGGATAATGTATTTATGAATTGGTAATTTCTGTTTGCCAGAATATTTCCTGGTAACGGATTTACTTCTCCAACTTTAGTAAAGGTGATTTCTCCCGGTGCTTTCCTTTCTATTTCATATTTCATAGCATCCACATCCTTACTGTTCCAGTTAATTGTAACCGTACAGGAATTGACTGTTGCAGTTGATGTTGCATATTCAGTCAATAAACTGGCAAAGGCCAATTTCATGTTGGGTATGCCATATCCAATCCTATCATTGGGCGTTGCGGCTATGCTTCCTGACTGTTGCATGGCCCGAATAATTTTCATGTTATTAAATTCAGGAAACCCCTGCCAAAGGCAGGTGCCAAGACCGGCCATGCTGGGGCAAGAAAATGATGTTCCGCTTGCTGTTCCAATTGTATTTGAGGAAGTTTGAATAACAGTATTCACTCCAACTGCAGCCATATCCGGTTTTATCTGTCCATCTCCCGAAGGGCCAAACGAAGATGAACCTGCAACAATGCCACTGGCATTTACAGAGCCCACAGCAACAACACTGTCTCCATCTGCTGGTGCACTTAAGAATTGTGTAGATGCATCTATTATATTACCAACGGAGTTAAAAACGATCAATCCTTTTTTTGCCGCAAGATCAGCAGCAATGCTGATCATAGCCGTATTACCATTTCTTTCAGCATAACTGTGATCAGAACCAGGTATATCAAAAGTGGTATATCCCAATGAGGAAGAAATTATATCACTTCCTGAACTGTCAGCTCTTTCTGCAGCACATGCCCAGTTGTGTTCTTCTATCAGATATTCACCTGATACATCTTCGGTTCTAAATAAATGAAAACTGGCTTTTGGGGCTTTGCCAACAAACTGACCGGGTATATTAGCGGCAATTGTTGAAAGACATTGCATGCCATGCGTATCATCTTCTGTCACACTTGCTTCTCTGTTAACAAAATCCCAGGTACTTAAAAACTGACCATTAGCATTTGCACTGTCAAAAGCTTTTAATGAATTATAATGATAAAATCCTCCATCCATAATACTGATTACCAAACCTTGTCCCCGTAACCCGATATTGTGTAAAAACTCGCCGTTCAGCAGATGAATTTCGTTGTAAGCATTTGTTCCGTAATTAAAAAAATCAGCACTTGTCCGTTCCGTTCTCTGTACTACAGGCTGTATTAAAGCATCTTCCTTTTCAAATTTATCCAAAGAAGTTTTGCCGGTGCCCGTTGTCCTGGCAGCCAATCCACTCACACTTTGAACAAACGGTAAGGAATTTATTGTTGTTATTGCATTAGCATCTGTTGTAAGGATGGAAACAGCGTTTAACCATTTTGAAACATTCAGAATAGTTACATTAGGTACATTTTTGAGTTGTGTGATGTATGCAGGTGTTACCGGTAAATCAGTACTGTCAATAGCAATGGAATATTTTGTTCTTCTGTCAATTGCTCTTTGTGACAAGTATGCAAGGGGTGATGAAAACGTATATGAACTTCCCCCTTTGTTTTTTAATTTAACCAGGTAACGGGTAAACTGTGCTCTTGATTCAGTTAGAATAGAAATAAGAAAAAGAAAAAGTAAAAATCTTTTCATCAATTGAAATTAATTGTCAAATGCATAATTCCGGAATGAAATTAATTGTGGTCAATCATCCACATGGTAATACCAAATCCGGTTTTATAAGGTCCGCCCGATCCACCAATGTTTGGTTGATATTCCCATATCTCATACTCCCTGTAAATTAACCCAATGTTTTTTGAGTATTTTTCAACTGACCTGGATTTTGAACCATATGCAGTAGCTGTAACAATTGGTACGTTAAACGATTCATCAATTTGTTCAACAGTTTGGACCTCAGGATAATTTATGTTTTTGAAATTGAATGTTGATGGAGTGCCATCATAGTAATAATCCCAGTCCTGTATGTTGTCATCATTACTGAAATTGTAAAAAGAAATGTAAGGATCATTAGGGAAAAATTTATTCCCGTTCCAGTTAAAACCACTTTTTATCGGCAAATGCAATTTTATGAACCGCAGGTTATCTTCAATAACTTCAACCTGATCTTCAAGCGGTGTGATGTAAAATGTGCCAGCATTCACCCAGGGTTGTGCCGGCGTCCAGGATGAGCTATTTACAGAATCTCTGATAAGCCGGTAAACCCTGTAGCTTGGTCTTCCTATGTTATCAGTTATTAAAGCATCTATTTGGTGTTTTACCTGGTATTTATGAATCTCGGTACTTCTTCCAAAATTTGTAAAGACGGTAGAATCAAGGCGGTAAGTAATATATTTCCCTGTAGTAAGTGGATAATAATCACTCAGCTTTTCAGAAGTAAACTCCTCTTTTTCGTTGCAGGAAATGAAAAAGAAAAAAAGTATGGCTGAAATAACTGAAGCGAAGTATATTTTAATTTTCATAAGTGGGTTTTCAGGTTCTTGAAAAAGGCATTTTGTTGATAAATTAATAGCCGGGAATTTGCTTTAAAGATAAAAACAAAAAGTGGTGAAAAATAGTCCCTGCAAAAAAACGAATTTACAGCGGCTTTATTGCCTGATATTAAATGAGTTGGCCACGTTGTATGATGCCCCCACCTATTACATCCTCCTCTTCATAAAAAACAGCACTTTGCCCCGGGGCTATCCCTTTGGCATTTTCATAAAAAATGACTTTCATTGTTCCGCTTTGGTCAGTCGAAGTATCAGGATATAAATTAGAAAGGCTGCCCTTGTCTTTATACCTTATTTTAGTGATTGCTTCCATGCCCGGAGTTATTGCTTCATACTTAATCATATTCAGCCTGGCAATGGTCATTTCATTTTGCTCCAGGTCTGTTTCATCCCCAAGCATTACTGTATTATTATCAGGATCAATACTGGTAACAAATACTGGTTTGCCAAAAGCTATTTCCAGCCCTTTTCGCTGGCCTATTGTATAGAACGGGTAACCTTTATGCTTGCCTAATATTTTTCCGGTTTTGTCAATAAAATTTCCTCCGGCAACTTTTTCTTCCAGGCCCTCCACTCTTCTTTTTAAGAAACCACGGTAATCATTATCCGGCACAAAACAGATTTCATAACTCTCCTGTTTTTTGGCCAGTTCAGGATAGCCAAAATCAGTTGCCATTTGTCGTATCTCTGTTTTTCTAAATGGGCCTAATGGTAACAAGGTTCTGCTAAGCAGGTCCTGTTGCAAACCCCATAGCACATAACTCTGATCTTTGGTGTCATCAATAGCCTTACTAATTACAAACCGGCCATTTTCATGTTTCCTTACTTTGGCATAATGTCCGGTGGCAATAAATTCGCATCCCAAAGCATCAGCTCTTTTTAACAATGCCCGCCATTTGATATGTGTATTGCATAAAACACAGGGATTGGGGGTTCTGCCTGCCAGGTATTCATCCACAAAATTTTCAATAACAAAGTCACCAAATTCTTCCCTTATATCTAAAATGTAATGGGCAAAGCCATGTTCAACTGCGGCCTGCCTGGCATCATTGAAAGAGTCAAGATTGCAGCAACCAGTTTCTTTTTTGCTGCCACCACTGGCTGCATAGTCCCATGTTTTCATCGTAATACCA
Organism: Chitinophagaceae bacterium; assembly: GCA_049644925.1. Classification (GTDB taxonomy): domain Bacteria; phylum Bacteroidota; class Bacteroidia; order Chitinophagales; family Chitinophagaceae; genus JJ008. The sequence continues at coordinate 13,459 of JBARSW010000050.1, forward strand.
ACAACCTCATATCCTTCGGCATTAAGCATAAGGGCAGTAACGGTACTATCAATACCGCCACTCATAGCTACCAAAACTTTTCCTTTTTTACTCATCACTTTTTTTGAAAATTGAAAGATGCTCCCCAAGAAGTCAAGCAGCAAATATACACCGGATTTCCGGGCAGTGAGTTTACGAAAAAGGGTAAAATCTTATTAGCCGGTTGTGGTTAGAATCAATGACTTATACAGAAAAAATTTGTGTGAACATGCACATGCCGGAGCTGTTCAGATATTTTGAACAGTCCTTGTT
>JBARSW010000051.1:0-2999 GCA_049644925.1 Chitinophagaceae bacterium
TCATAAATGGGTTCTGCCCAATTCATCTCCCATAGCTTACCATTACGGTCTTTCTGACCTGTGCGGCATGACAAAACAAGATGTCCCCCGTTTAATACATATTGCTTCCAGCGTTCTACCAATTGCGCATCAAGTAACTGGTAAGCTGGTGCAATCAATAGAGGATATTTTGAAAAATCTTTTTGTTCGGTGATAATATCAACCGGCGCCCCCGCCTGCTTTAGTGCGCCATAATAACGTTTGAGATGTGCCAGGTAATTCCATTGATTGGTTTGTGGCTGATTGTCCATTTCCCAGCGGTTATCAACACTGTAAAGAATAGCCGCCTGCCTGCGTCGATAGTTTTGTGGGACAACTGCTGCCGCATCATAGAATTTCCGGAGTTGCTTGATTTCTTCGGTCACTTTTGCATATTCAATACCGCTGGTACTTATCGTTTCTTTATCTGCATTCAGAATTGCATAATGATACTGCTCGCCGCCTGTAACGGGGCGATCAAAACGATAATTACATACTAACTTATTACCTCCTGCAAAAGCATGCCATATCCACATCCTAACAGCTCCGGGCATAGGCTGCGGATTAAATACTCCCCAGTTTACTTGCCCAGGCTGCAGTTCCATTACACCTGTTACTCCATTGAATGAACGGAAAAAATCGTTGGCAAAACCAATACTGCCGGGAGAACCCATACGGAAACCTTGCTCACCTACACCTTTGTCATAACCCGCAACCAGGTATTTTGTATAAGTAAGAAAATCCAGCCCGTTGATTTTTGTTGGATCAACCTCCACATGTTCGGGCATCAGGTTAGTTGTAATCCATTGGTCATTGGGAATATATTTACGGAGTATCTTGTATTGAAATGTAAGAAAATCGTTGGCTTCTTCTGCTGAAAAACGTTTGAAATCAAGAACAGCATGTGGTGATGGCTGTGCAATCAACTCTTTTTGATTGGGAATTCTTACCTGTTCAAAATCCTGATAAAGGATACTCCAGAAAGCAGTTCCCCATGTTGTGTTTAATGCATCAATCGTCTTGTACTTTACTTTCAGCCATGTTCTGAAACTTTCCTGTGCTGCATCACTAAAATCGTATTGTCCATAGTGCGAAGGCTCATTATCTAATTGCCATCCCCAGATTCGTTTGTCGTTCCCATAATGTTTGCCAATTGCTTCTACCATCTTTGCCACATAACTCCTGTACACTTTACTCGACCAGGAAATCTGTTGTCTTGAACCGTGCTGCATGGTTCTGCCTTCATTATTCACCATTAGTATTTCAGGGTGCTTTTGTGCCAGCCATGCCGGTGGTGTTGGAGTGGATGTACACATGATCACTTTTATTCCGTTCTGATAAGCCAGTGCAACAGCCTCGTCCAGCCAGGTAAAATCAAACTTCCCTTCTTCCGGCTCTATAAAAGCCCAGGCAAATTCGCCGAAATGTGTAAACTCAAATCCAATTTCTGCCATCTTCTTTATATCCTTTGCCCATTGCTCTTTTGGCCAATGTTCAGGATAATAATATGTACCGATTGTCATTAAATCGGCCTTGGGAAAATAGTTTTCAGGAGTGCCAGGCTGGGCATTCGCTTTACAACAAATAACAGCAAAACACAGTATCATTAAATTCTTAACCATAACAAACGTTTTATTAATTATTTAGAGAGTGTCTCTAATTATAAATTATAACCCAAAATTATTTTAAAAATACAATTATGAAATAACTTGATACATTAATGCCCGCCAATAATATCCTCCAGTTCTTCCAGTGTTTGTCCTTTTGTTTCTTTTACATTAAACCAAATAAAAATAAATCCAACGACACAAATAGCTGCATAGATATAAAAAGTTGTATCCTTTAATTTATTAAATAAAATAGGGAAAGTAAATACCAAAATAAAATAAGCAGCCCATAAACTAATCACTGCAATGGTAGTGGCTGAACTACGGACTTTATTGGGAAATATCTCAGAAATCAATACCCAGGTTACTGGGGCCAAAGACATGGCATAAATTCCTATTGCAGATAATAAAAACCACGAAACCAATTTTGAATCTGCTCCCAGCATTTGCACAACAATGATATAAATAATAGCAAGTCCACCAGCTCCAATCAGCATCAACGGTTTTCTTCCTAATTTATCTACCAGTAACATCGCTAAAAAAGTAAAAATTAAATTTACCCCGCCAATAAAAACTGTTTGCAATAACTGATCATCCGGCGAGGCGCCAATACTTTCAAATATTTTAGGAGCATAATTAAAAACAACATTAATTCCACACAATTGTTGAAAAATTGCCAACCCAATACCAATTAATACTGCAGGGAAAACTGCTTTTGCAAAAACACTTGAGAATTTTGTTTTGACACTACCACCCAGAGATCTTTCTATATCTGAGAGTGACGAAGAGGCAAAAGCTTCATTCCCAATTTTGCTTAAAACCTTTTTTGCCATGACATCTTTCCCGGCCCTCACTAACCAACGTGGACTTTCTGGCAACCACAGTGCGCCAATAAAAAATAAGACAGAAGGAATAAAGCCCAAACCAAACATCCATCGCCACGCATCATCTCCGCTGTTTCTTAAGGTATAATTGACAAGATTCGTAACTAAAATTCCAATTACAATCGTAAGCTGATTGATTGCAACCATCCGTCCCCGGAGATGTGCCGGTGAAATTTCCGCTATGTACATGGGTGATAACATAGAAGCCATACCTACTCCAATACCTGCACAAAATCTTGTGGCAATAAAAAAATCTCTTGATGGAGAAACTGCCATACCAAGCGAGGAAACCGCAAAGATGGCAGCAGCAACCAACAGTCCCGGTTTTCTTCCCCATTTATCCGAAACAGTTCCTGCCACCAAACATCCAACGATGGCACCCAACGCAAGGCTTCCGGTTGCAAATCCTTCCCAGTAGGTATCTAATGAAAACTGCTTTTGAAGAAACGGTAACGCTCCCGATATAACTGCAAAGTCAAACCCAAAAAGA